>NZ_JEYB01000024.1:0-53879 GCF_000582255.1 Acinetobacter sp. 1566109
ATGGTTCGATTCACATTACTTTCAGCGATATGGTAATTTGCAGCCAACTCCAATTGAGTGCTGTAATTCCGTAAGTAATTGAGTGTTAATAATAATTGATCCTCTATAGCTAAAGTATGAGGACGCCCAGATTTCTTTTTAAGTGATTCTACTTCTTTTAAAACTTCGATCATTTCACTAAAAACTGGTCGAGGTACACCAACCAAGCGCTGGAATTCAGAATCTGAAAAACGATTTAATTTCTGATATCTCATGAAATTTAGATTGAGGTGGTTTTTACTTTCGCAAGAGGTCTAATAATTTAATATGTTGTTTATTGATTTGATTTATTGCAAATACATTGTGCAGAGAAGCTTGAAGGTATGAAGTTAAATTTAGATAAATATGACCGTGTAATATTAGATCTTCTACAGAAGGACTGCACATTGGCAATCGGTGATATTGCTGAAAAAGTGGGATTAAGCAATACGGCTTGCTGGCGCAGAATACATAAGATGGAAGAAAAAGGTATTATTCGTGCAAAAGTCGCTTTGCTAGATCGTAAAAAACTCAACATTAATGTGATTGTGATGGTGTTTATTAAAACTGCACAACACAATATTGAGTGGATTGAGAAATTTCACTCTCATATCTATAACATAGATGAGGTGATTGAAGTATATAGAATGGCAGGTGAAACAGATTATTTACTTTAAGTCGCCGTATCGGATGTTGCTGAATACGATAAAGTTTATAAAAAATTAATTGAAATTAAAGGGTTGGCAGATGTGAGTTCGAGTTTTGCCATGGAGCAAATTAAATATACGACAGAACTTCCTTTAAATTTTTTCTAATAAAAACTGAAGATACTATTAAAAATTAAGGACCAGCCAAAATGCTACAAGCTAAACCTTATTTACGTTCGGTACAAATTAAAGCAAATATGCAGGCAGACTGGTCAATTTATCCATTTTCGATACCAGCCGTTAATGATATTGAACAATTAACCTTCCATCCAGACGTTACTTTTTTTGTTGGCGAAAATGGTTCTGGTAAGTCGACTATTATGGAAGCCATCGCTTTGGCACTTGGCTTTTCCGAAGAAGGCGGCACTCTAAACGTGCGGCTTAATTCAGCCAGTAGTTCATCAAATTTATTTCAGTATTTAAGAATGATTAAAAGCTTTAAAAAGCCGAAAGACTATTATTTTTTAAGAGCTGAGAGTTATTACAATATTGGCACATATATGAATGAATTGAACTATGTAAAAAGTTATGGTGGCAATATCCATGCTTGTTCTCATGGTGAAAGTTTTTTAAAGTTGCTCACTCATAAATTACAAGGTGAGGGGCTTTATTTATTAGATGAACCTGAAGCTGCTCTTTCACCTACCATGCAATTTGTAGCTTTGTCGGCTATTCATGAATTATGCAAAAGCCAGTCACAACTCATTATTGCAACGCATTCCCCAATTTTACTAGCTTACCCTAACGCTAAAATCTATCAATTTTCTGACACAGGGATTCGTGAAATCCAGTATGAACAAACGGAACATTTCCGTGTGACACATGATTTTTTAAATAATTACCAAAAGCGTATCCAGCAAATCATAGATGAAGGATAGTGTGAGAAGTACCTTTCATAAGAGCTAGTTCGAACAACAAGTAGATCAATGCATAGAGCGTTATAAAATAATATTTTACCCTAAGAAATAAGTATTGGATTTAAATTCTAATTTTAAGTAAAAATAGGAAATATAAATCTAATTTAAAGATAAAAAGTAGAAAAAATTAAAATTTATATCCATGGAAACCTCACTATCATGAATTGGTAATAAAGTTGATATGTTTCTCGGAATATAAAAGTGAATCAATTCAGTACAGATGTCATTAATTTAGGACGAACACCCGAGCGCTTTGATGGTCTAGTCAACACACCTGTTTTTCGTGGTTCTACTATTGTTGTAAATAGCTTTAGTGAGTGGGAAGAATTTAAGCGAAATGGTGGGGTATATCGACATTATGGCCGTTTCGGCGCCGCAACAGCTAAATCTTTTGAAAGTGCAATCAGTGCGCTTGAAGGCGGTGCGGGTAGTATGGTATTTCCATCTGGGTTGTCGGCTTGTACACATGCACTTATGGCTTGTGTAGAGGCAAATAGTCATGTCTTGATTGCCGATAATATCTATGGTCCAACACGAAATTTTGCTGACAATATATTGGTCTAAATGGGGGTAAGTGTTGAATATTTTGACTCTACCAATCTTGAAGCATTAACCGAAAAAATTAATGATCGTACCACTGCGGTGTTTATTGAGTCACCTGGTTCAATGACATTTGAATTGAGTGATGTTGCAGCGATTTCTGCAATTAGTCATCAATACGGCGCAAAAGTATTAGTCGATAACTCTTGGGCAACGCCATTACTTTTTCAACCATTAAAGCACGGTGCTGATATTTCTATTCAGTCCGTAACCAAATACATTGGTGGCCATTCTGACATACTCATGGGTGTGGCTACTGCAAATGCCGAAACATACCAACAACTCACTAAAACAGGTCATTTGTTTGGTGAGACCACAAGCCCAGACGATATTTATTTGGCATCACGTGGCTTGCGAAGTTTGGCGGTAAGGTTAAAGCAGCATCAAGATAGTGCTTTAACTATTGCCCGATTTCTAGCAACACATCCGGCTATTAAAGAAGTGCTTCATCCTGCTTTAGAAACAAGTCCTTATCATGATTTGTGGTTGAGAGATTTTGATGGTTCATCTGGAGTATTTGCTTTTTACTTAAAAGAATCTGAACCTTCATATGTGCAAAAATTCTTTGATTCGTTGCAATTATTTCATATTGGTTTGTCTTGGGGAGGGTTTGAAAGTTTGATTTTACCTGTTGGGCAAGCTTATCGAACACATACCAATTTACCTAAAGATGGCTATTTAGTGCGCTTAAATATTGGGCTGGAATCTGTGGTCGATTTACAAAAAGATTTGCAATACGCCCTACAGTGTGCAGAACAAATGCGTGTTGAAAATGTTATATAGCCGTCTTAAAACCTAAAAGCTAACTTTCTGCACGTCAGCTGTTTCATGTGTGACAGACGCTATTATTTTGTTAGACCTTGGCTACCAGTGCGACCATCTATTACTTGGGATTTTGTTGCTGCGAAATTATGTTCGTTTACTGTCAGTGCAAAAGGGAATTTAAACTTTATAGATCATCTAATTTTATGAAAGAAAGCCCTATTAAAAGGGCTTTGCCGTGATTTAGTTAAGTTTTAAATACTCATCTTTTAATTTATCTAGGAAAATAAACAAGTTTTGGTTCATTTCTTGATAGTCATGATTTCTCAATTCCTCACGGGTATTAACAAATTTATAAGCAGGGGCTTGGTCGAGTTCAGTTGCTGAGTGTTGAATGAGTAGTTCAACGACTTCAGGCGTTAGCTCCATATGACACTGCAAGCCATAGACTAATTTCGAATATTCCACGATTTGCCGCGGACAACCTGCACTAAAAGCAATAATTTTGGTATTGCTTGTTAACCCGGGCATGTCATTGTGCCAGTGGCCAACTTCTGTCATTTTTCCTAAGTGTGAAAATAGAGAATCTTTAACGCCATATTCAGTCAGCATGATAGGAAACTTACCAATCTCTCTTTCAGGACTATGTTCAAATTGACCACCTAAAGCTTCACCAATGAGTTGTGAACCCAAACATATACCTAACACAACTTTATTCGCCTCTATAGCTTTCTTTATGACAGCTTGTTCTGCGAGCGAATTAAAATGAGGGCACATTTCAACTGTCGTATCAGGACTTTGTGGACCACCCATCACAATAAGAAAATCAATATTTTCAACTGTAGAGGGTAATTGTTCGTTTAAATACACTCTTGAATATGTCATTTCAAAGTTATTAGTTTGCCCCCAAATTTCATATGCACCCGGTGCTTCAAAATTTTCATGAACAATAAAATGTAGGCGCATAATAGTCCTCAAAATTTAAAGAGTGTAGTGATAGATTCATTGCTAGATTTAAGCCATCTATAGGTTACGAAGCCTATGGTCTAATGAATACATCCAGTTTTTTAAAGTTATATGGTCCAGTGAGAGTAGGGAGTGTTTAAATTAAATAAATTTGGCAGGAGCCTATATGCTTTAAACATAGTTTTAACCGAATTGGTTAAAATATATTAAAAACTAGAATTTTTTATTTTAAATTTAATGTAATTTATATTTATTCTAATAGAGTTTTAAAAGATAATTATGTTGTCCTATATTTGTGAAATGAAAAGATATGGAATAGATCTAAATACTAATAATATTAATGCATATTATAGAGGAGGGCGGATAGATAGCCTAAGTTATTGTAATTAATAAATACCGAGAGTGTAAAACAAACTTTCAAATGATTATAAATATCATTTTTTAAAAGTCTACATAACAAATAAAATGTTATATGTTTAGATAATAATGTGTAATTATTTGTACAGATGTAAACAAATATTTAGAATAACCGTAATAAATAATTCATATAAAATGTTTGTATAAGTGATTTTTTAGTGTATAATTAGCTTAACTAGAAAAAAGACTTATTAGTTTAGTAAATCCTCTTTTAGTATCGAAGCTTTATTCATAATCCTCCGTTTTTAAGATCTTAAGCTCAATTCGTTATTTTTTCCAAGTTAAACCCGTCATGTCTCATGACTTTAAGTTCTTAAAATTCAATAGGATGTATATCATGTCTAACAACACAGCTACTGGTACAGTTAAGTGGTTCAACGAAACTAAAGGTTTCGGTTTCATTCAACAAGATTCAGGTCCAGACGTTTTTGCTCACTTCAAAGAAATCGCATCTTCTGGCTTCAAAACTTTACATGAAGGTCAACGTGTGACTTTTAATGTTGTGCAAGGTCAAAAAGGCCCTAGCGCTACTAACATTATTCCACAGTAATTATTTCTGTAGAATAAATAAAAAAGCCCTCTAAAGAGGGCTTTTTTTTTGTCAATAAGATTTAGCTTTTCCTTATAACTAGGCACTACGCATTAAGGCTGCTACGGCTTTTTCCAGAAATTGTAGAGTAACTGGTTTGAGCCAAGTACCGTCAGCAAGGCTTGGTTCATTTTGCATTGCAGTACGAATTTTTGTTTGAGTACTTGGGTTATTGCCAGCATAGCCTTGTAACATAGCAAGCCATTGTTTTGCTAAACGCTGCGCGCCTTCACTATCTGGTTTGACCTCGGCATCAATCAATTTTTCAATATCGACCAATAATTGAGGCCATTTTTTCATCTCACGAATGTAATTTTCTTTGAGAAAATTAAACTCATCATCAGATAAATAACGGGCAAAAATACTCAGCTTACTTTCAGAAAACGCTTGAAGTAAAAACTCAACAACTTCGGGTGTTACCCCTAATTTTTCCTGAAATTCAGGCTCGGCTGAATTTATGGTATTTAATTTAACAAGCCATTCTGGGTTAGCCCTCGTATTATGCTCAAGAGTTTTCATCCACTTTCGTGCTAAATCTTGAGCTGCTTCACTGTTAAATGGTTCACCTGCATTAAATAATGCATTTGCTGCCAGTGTTAATTCTTGCCACTCTTGATGACTTTTAGTACCTGCTTGTAAGAAAGTAAGTTTTTCAAGCTCTTCTTTTGTAAAGTATTTCTCAAACATTGCTATAAGCTCCAGTGTTTTTAGCCAATCCTCCAATCCAAGCTCTTCACCACTTATAATTTGAGATTTCAATTTGCTGAGTTGATTTCGCAAATTCTTTTGCTCGTTCAATCTCTGATCTATTGCTTGAATCTGCTGATCAATAATTGGTAGAAGTGCAAGATTGGGGTCTTCAAGAACCGTATGGATTTCGGCTAACGACATTCCCAGTCCCCGTAATGCTTGAATCTGATGCAAACGGGTAATGTCTTTACGGGTATATAGTCGATAACCAGCATCAGAACGGACCGAAGGCTGAAGTAAACCGATATCGTCATAGTGATGAAGAGCACGGACAGTAAGTCCTGTTTGCTTAGCCAATTCACCAACTTTTAACAGCATCTTTTTGCTCCTTCTTCCTTAGGCGTGTTTTATGCTAGGGGCTTACGTTACGTGAGGGTCAACTACTTTAGCTCAATATTTTTAATTTTTTTCGGTTTAGTAAATATTCAAATTTATTTTATTCATTATTGGACTGAACGACGGGAAATTAGAAATCCTTTTTAATATAAATTGACTTTAAGCCAATTTAATAATGAAAGAACAGATATTTAAGTCTTTAAAATTAGCAACATGTCGGAAATTAACAGATAAGTAGCAACCGATATTCACCGTCATTTTCAACAGGTGCTCTATGCACACACGGTAAAACCTTTTGAGTGGGATGGTCTACCGCCAAACGCCACAAGTGTCCCGTACCTAAATTTATAGGTTGTGCATTGGATTTAGGTTGATAATGTAAATCAAAGAAATACTCTGCTAAAAAGCTTTCAAATTCGGCTTCTGACCCGTCGTGTAAAGCTCTAAGCTTTTCTCTAATTTCTGGAATTAAAACTTTTTGTTCAACTTGATCATTAGGCACAATATCGCTAGCTGCACCGTGATAAGTACATAAGAACGTATCGGTTTCAATAGGGGAGCGATCAACGTGAAATGAATAGACATCTGTTGAAATAAAATCTAGCTCATCATCACGCTCATAATAGAAACAGGTTTTACAGTTGCCACAGCGTGATACAGGTCTTGCCTCGATTGAAAAATTCAAAGTACCTCTAACAGACTGGTTCTATGCACAATTTTTAGATGCTTTGCAGAAACTTTATCGTACAGGGATACGATTTGATTATCAGCGAGTAGAGGCTGAAGAAAACTTCTTACGAGGACAGTTAGATACAGCACAACAAATGCGAAAACCTTTAACAAGGCAACATCAATTAAGTATAAAACATGATATTTTTACGTCAAATCGGGCAGAGAATCGGTTGATTCGGTCATGTATTGATGTGGTCTGTAAAAGAGCTAAGACTGCTGATTTGTGGCGAACATCACATGAGTTTCATTTACTGTTCTCAGAAGTGCCTCAATCTACAAATTATAGGGAAGATTTTAAAAAATGGAAAAATGATCGACTAATGTCGCATTATTCCGATATAAGGTATTGGTGTGAATTGATTTTAGGCAATGAAATCCCATTTGCTGTAAAAGGTATTAATCAGGCAAAAAGTATTCTATTTCCTATGGAAAAGTTATTTGAAAAATATGTAGAAATACAATTATCAAAGCAACTTGTAAAAGGAGCAAAGCTTGAGACTCAGAAATCTAGTAAATATTTAGCTCAATATAATTCAAAAGATATATTTAATTTAATACCAGATTTAGCTATCCAATATTATTGTGAACAATCAAAGTCTAAAAAATATTTGATACTTGATACTAAATGGAAACTTATTAATAGCAATAATATTGAGGAAAAATTTGGGATAAAACAAAGCGATATGTATCAGATGTTTGCCTATAATCATATGTATCAGGGCCACACATCAGATATCGTATTAATCTATCCAAAACATAAAAATTTCCAGATAGCACTAAAGCCTTTTGAGTTTAAACTTCATGACTTATTGAAGACTGGACTACAACCAAAAATTTGGGTAATTCCATTTGATTTAGAACGTAGTGAACTTATTTTAGATAATTTGATGATCGCTGGATTACATTCTTAAATTAAGTAAAAGCTACTTAGCGTAGCTTTTACTTCTGAATAATATTTATTAACACTGATTATTTTTGACAATCGCTATTACTTCTTTTTTATAGCTATCAGGAGTGTAAATATCATCAATTTGACAATTTTTCCCATCACACTGAACTTTAAAATCTACTTGAGAGTTTTCACCAAAGTTCTTTCCTTTAGCCCGAACTAACCCATTGTTAAGGACAGAGAATTTCATCTGGTTTACATGTACATCATAATCTTTGCCAGGTATGACAGCAATTAAACTTGGATTAAGCTAATTTTTAACAGGTGCCAAACAATGCTTTACAGTGATGTTTGGCTTTTCTATTGTTGTGTATTTCGGTAGTATTCTTACTCTTCTTTCTGCTCGAAAACTAAAAAGCCTGTTCTATTTATAAGCTTTTTAGCCTCATCAATTTACTAGGACATATGAAACGTTACTACAAGCAAACTGAATCGGTAGTTTCTCAATGGACGACCGAACAAGACTGTTTTTTAATAGAAAATAATTCTCTTTCTATTGATGAGTTGAAACAACATCTGCCATTTTCTGAAGAAGAAATTAGGGTGCGTAGATCAGTTTTAGGACTGGTAAGACGCGATCAGCAAATGAGATCGTATTAATTTACCAAATGGTAAATTTTAATTGAAAATAAATGTTTCAAAAGAAGAGAATAATTTAAAAAATATTGCGGAGGATTTAACAAAACCATAATTTTTTTCGGTGTTTTTTTGGTGCAACTTACAGAAAGCTTTAACTACTTACATTCAACAATAATAACATTTCACTCCTTAACATTTGTTTCACCATAATCAGAACCATAAATCATTTTAAGATCAAAACTTTATAACAATTGAGATTGAGGAGGTTAAAAATGCCAAAATATTTAGCCGTGGCTGAAAAGGTTTATAAGAATATTAAAAAAGATGACTTATTCACCAATGACCTTACACAAAATCTGAATTGTTTAATCAGTCAGATTCGTAAGGCCATTAAAGGAACTGAATTCAAACTTAAGTTTAATTATATCGATTTTGATGAGCAATTAACTAAACCGCTTAGTGAGTGCAAGGTTAAAGTTGATGTAAGTGTAATGCCAAAGTTTGAAAATGAAGGAGAGTATTTACTCTGGTTAGCCAGTTTTATTGAACGGGTTACAGAAGGAGGAAAACCTAAATTCCCGCCAATTTCACAGTTAATCCCACACGGATTTAAAATGTCTAAAGAATCGCTTCCTGTGACAGTTGCTCCTCCAAAAGAAGAGCATGCAGATATGATCATTAATTATTTTAAATCTGAAGATTTTATGAAATCTAATAAAGCTCCTTCATAAAAGAATATAGAAGTATTCGTCCACCATACTTCTATATACCTGCTGGTTATACTCAGCGACCGCCTTCTGGGGCGGTTTTTTTTATGGGTATTGCCTCATTCACTTCTTTGTAAAAGTAAAACTGGTTTGTCGTAATTACTATTACACCACTCATGTTTTTTGAGTACAGCTTTGGGAACCTGAACCATATCTTTTACAGGGTTAAAACCCATTGATCCGTAAAAGCCTTCCAGTTCAGCAAAGGGTAAACAGTAAAGCTTGGAAAATTCCGAGTTTTTAATTAGAAAATCGACCACTTTACGAGCAATTCCTAACCCTTCATTGCCAGGAAAAACATAAATTCCACCGAGTTCACCGCTGTTCGAATCAATGGAGACAACTCTACCTTGACCAACAGTTTTCTCGCCAATAGAAGCTAGTACAATAAGTTCATCTTCATGTGATGGTACAAAATCAACCTCGGCATAACGTTCGTTTATAGCTTTGAGATCGGCAGCGTTAGCAAGTCTTAATGAAATTTCCATTACTCTTCCTATAAGTACTATCTGTAATTTTTAAGTTTGGCTTTTCGATGATAGCTATAAAACTCAAAATAGGCTAAATACTTTATCAAAGCATTTAAATTAAGCTTTTTATAATATTGATTGGCTTAATAAAGGGGATTAGTAACTAATCTCTTAATTGTTTCTTCAAGTTCATCGTAATGATGAATACTTGCATCAGAAAGAGGGTGTTCAAGAGTGAGAGTTGGGTGGAAAAATATTGTTTGCATACCCACTTTTTTGGCGCCTTCTATATCTGCTTTGGGATTGTCTCCAATAAAAATGTCATCGGATGGGTTACAGCCCAATTGAGTGCAAGTATATAGATAAATTGCTGGGTCAGGTTTTCTTAAACCTATGGCTTCAGAAATCACGATAGTTGAAAAATAATCTGTTATTCCTAAAGCATAAAAATTATGTTCTTGAAACGGTGTTTTTCCGTTTGATACTAAGCCCAATGTATATCCTTGAGCATGAAGGTTTTGAATGATTTTTTGAGCATTTTCAAAAGCTGTAGAGAATTTATTAAAATTATTAATATAAGACTGTAGCAATTCATTTGTATCATATCTTTTGATATTAAAGTTTTTAATTAATTGATCATAAACAATATCTTTCCAAACACTTCCATTGTTGAGTTTACGTTTAAAGTTTTTACGGCGTGGTTTAGAGAGTCGAGAAAGATATTCTTCACGGCTTAAAAAATCGATAGGAACATAAGCTAAAGCTTGTCCTTCTACAGATAGAAAACCTTTTTTTTCTGCTTCTTGAATAAAAGTTTGACTGTAATTATTTTCAAGATCGCTGAGCAAAGGTGAGTCTAAAGGAAGATCTTTAATAATACCTAACTTAATTTTCTGGTCATTATTTTTTAAAAAATCTGCTATTGAGTCCAGAGGAAGTCCATTAGGTAATAAGCTGTATTCTGTGACCGTTGTCCCGATAAAACACGTTTTAAAATGAAGGAGTTTTCCCCAGATTTGATAGCCTGGTAATGATTTAATTTTTTTAAGAAGGTCTGTATCTAGAGTCGTTAATAAATCAAACTCTGTATAAAAATAAGGTAAAAAATCGCTAGGCGAATGAACCTGAAAACTTAAAGGTGGATGCTTTAAAAAAGCATCCACCACCGCCTGAGGTTCTAACTGATTCAGGTTTATAGTCATAAATTAATTTTATATTTCCCGTTTAGCTCGAACTAATAATTGGTCAAGTAATACCATCGCTTGATCGATTTCGGCTCTTGAGATCTCTAGTGAAGGTGCGAATGTAATTACGTTCTTGTAATAACCGCCTACATCTAACACCAAACCACATTGTTGACCTTGGTATTCAAGGGTACCTGAAAGACCGATATCGACCATTTTATCCAACAATTCTTTGTTTGGAGTAAAGCCATCAGCCTGACAAATTTCTGCACGTAATGCTAGTCCTAATCCATCAACATCACCAATTTCTGGATGACGTGATTGCAAGTCTTTTAGACCTTCTAGGAAATAAGCACCACTTTCCATGATTTGTTTTTCGTAGTCTTTTTCAGCCAACATGTTCATGACTTCAAGACCAACTGCCGTACCAAGCGGGTTAGAAGCAAACGTTGAGTGAGTTGAACCCACTGGGAACGTTTCAGGATTAATCATTTCTTCTTTTGCCCAAATACCGGCAAGTGGGTTTAATCCGTTGGTCAACGCTTTACCAAATGCAACAACGTCTGGCGTAATATCGAAATGTTCGAAAGACCAAAGTTTACCGGTACGGTAGAAGCCCATTTGGATTTCATCGACAACCAATAAAATACCGTGGTCATCTAGAACTTTTTTCAGGCCTTTATAGAAGTTTTTCGGTGGAATAACCTAACCGCCAGTACCCTGAATTGTTTCAATATAAAAAGCCGCAAATTCACTTTCACGAACTTTAGGGTCCCACACACCGTGGTATTCATTTTCAAAAAGACGTGCGAATTCGGCAACTAACTTATCTGCATATTCTTCTGGTGTCATACCTTTAGGACGACGGAACGGATATGGGAATGGAATGAACTGAGCACGCTCACCAAAATGACCATAGCGGCGGCGGTAGCGGTAGCTTGAAGTAATTGAAGATGCACCTAAAGTACGGCCATGGTAACCACCTTCGAAGGCAAACATACGGCTTTTGCCTTTGCAGAAGTTACGTACAAGCTTTAATGAATCTTCAATTGCTTGAGAACCACCTACGTTATAGTGAACACGACCTTGTACACCTGTTTTTTTAAGCATGTCTTCAGCAATGACTTTGCTGAGTTCAATTTTAGTTGGGTGCAAATATTGGCTGGCAATTTGAGGAAGTTTATGAATTTGGTCGATGAGCGCTTGATCTAAACGTGGGTTTTTATAACCAAAGTTAACCGCTGAATACCACATTTGTAAGTCTAGATAGGGGATATTCTGGTCATCAAAAATATAGCTGCCCTGACAATCCGTAAAAATTTTAGGTGGGTTTACATAGTGTACTGTATCGCCGTGTGAACAATACTTTGCCTCATCTGCTAGAAGTTGCGCTTCATTAAGTGGAACGCGATTATTAGAACTAGTTGCAGAAGCGCTTTCTTGCTTGAATGTATGATTGTTGTTCATACTTCTATTCCTTTTACGGTTGGTATTTTCAGTATGTATGTTTTAGATACAGAGGCTGAGTGAAAAAATTGGTTAGAGTTAAAAAGTAAAGGTAAGCCCCACAGCAGGTGTAATATCTGTGCGTTTTTTTACCATTGGACTTTTAAACTGTTCGTTTGATAGATAGTTAAATTCAACAGAACTAAAAGCGTTTACGTGTTTGGAAAGTTTGTAGTTGGCTGTCATGCTCACAAAAGGCGATATACTCTGGCCCGGTTCATATGCTGCGATACCACTGCGTTTACTTTCAGCATCACTGACGCCGTAGTAATACTGGTTATATTTTGCGTTGTTCCATTGGAAACCAGCTTCCGGATAGACGGTCAAATTGCCTTTGTCTAGCTCAGCAAGATAAGAAGCCCTTAAGATAGTACCTTTACTACGGGACAGGACATCGGTATTAAGCCGTGCTTTAAATCCGCCATACGGTGTAATACGCATATAACTTGCACCCGCTAGAACAGACCATTTGCGCTTATCTAATAAGTAAAGTTCACCACTTGGATCATATGAGTTGCCATCATAGTGTCCATCGAGGCGTAATTGATTTTTGTCATCTTTGAAGAGGTAATAACCGGCATCGTCGCCTTCAATATAGAATTTGTCATTGTCATAGAAAAAAACAGGTAAAATTGTTTGATAGGTTTTATGACCTTTATAAGCTTGAAAATTTACAGAATAGTTAAAACCCATTGTTAAATCTGGTGAGGAGCTTTCTTGTGCATAAGCAGGGCAGTAAAAACAACTACTGGTTATTGCTACTGCTATGGAGATTTTTTTCAATGGTTTAATCATAATCAGTCTTTCTAGGGTGAAAAAATAATCGTTTTCTGGTTGTGTTCTGTTCAAAATTTTCTTGAATATAAAAGTTAATTCTTATACAAATCTTAATGAAAAATTAAAAAAATCTTAATTTTGTATTTTTCTATTAAAACCCTTTAATTTTGCATAAAAATAGATTTTTGAAGAAGGTATAATGATTGATTGTTTATACATTTTATTTTATTAAATTTTTGATTTTTATTAATTATTTTTTTATTTTAAGAAGTGGCTCAACATTTTTGAGTTAAATTATTAACGACCTATAATTTTGTAAATTACAGAATAATATAATCATTTTTTCATATTTTTTTGAAATATTTTTAATTAAAGAAATTTTTAAGATTTCCCACCTAAAGTCAGACGGTGTTTTTTATAAAAATTCTTAAATTATTCGTGTGAGGCATTTTATGTTCATGGTCAACCAGCATTACTATACAGATCACACTGTACCTTGGCATATTTTATGTGACTTTGATGGGACAATCAGCTTAAAAGATACGACGGACTATTTGCTTGAAACTTATGCAAAAGCTGGTTGGGAAGAAATTGAGGAAGAGTGGGAGCAAGGCAAAATTGGTTCCAAAGTCTGTATGCAAAAACAAATTGAGCTATTAGATGTCTCTATTGATGAGTTGCAGCAATGTCTTGACCAAATTGAAATTGACCTCGGCTTTATTGAATTAGTAAAGATTACTGCCCAGTATAAAATTCCGTTGACGATTGTAAGTGATGGGCTTGATTTTGTTATTCGTCATATTCTAAAAAAATATAATTTGGAACATTTGCCTGTAATTGCAAACCATCTCGTTCAGACAGGTGAGAGATCATGGCGACTCGAGTTTCCAAATCAAGAAGCGAGCTGCATAAGTCAAAGTGGAACTTGCAAATGTAAGATTGCAAACCAGAAACCTCAAAATCAAATTATTTTGATTGGAGATGGGCGTTCAGACTATTGTCTAGCCGGAAATGCAGATTATGTTTTTGCAAAAAAATCTTTGATAGACCATTGTAGAGAAAACCATATTTTCCATACAAAGTTTGAAAACTTTGTAGAAATTTATCAACCCTTGGCTAAGCTATTAAGCAGTGATTTTGGAATAGACACTCCAGTGACGGTGATTACATGATAAAAGACAACTCATTCTTTTTATCGGGGAACCGAACTGGTATTTTACTTATTCATGGTTTGACGGGTACGCCAAATGAAATGAGAGGAATTGCACGTGTACTTCATCAAGCTGGCTATAGTGTATATGGCGTGCAGTTGGCTGGACACTGTGGTGATGTCGAAGATTTGGTAAATAGCCGATGGGAAGACTGGTTTAATAGTGTAGTTGCAGCCGCAGAAAAGCTAAGAGAGCATACAGATCAGCTATTTGTGGCAGGCTTATCGATGGGATCTTTATTGGCATTAAAGTATGCCTCAGCTTATCCTGTCGATGGCGTAATTGCCTATAGTCCAACCTTTCAATACGATGGCTGGAGCATTCCTTTGTGGTCAAAAGTGCTTGCGCCTATTGTTTTGCCGAGTGTTCATTATTTAAATATCTGCCGTAATAATACCTTTGACGAAGCTGAACCATACGGAATCAAAAATGAGGTATTACGTTCGCGTATTGTTCAGGCTATGAATAGCGGTGAAAGTAGTGAAGCAGGTTTACCGGGAAACCCGTGGCATTCATTGTTCCAGTTACAGCGTCTTTCGCGTAATGTTCGTAAAAACTTATCAAATATTACGGCTCCATGTCTGTTATTACATGCCTATGACGATGATATTGCTCACCGAAGAAATAGTGAGTTAATTTATGCCAAAGTGAAGGGTCCTAAGACCTTAATCTGGCTTTATAACAGCTATCACATGATCACGATTGATAATGACCGTAAACAAGTCATTGAAGAATCCATTCGATTTATTGAACAATACCAACATCCAAAAAAGCAGTCAGAGCATCCATCAACTCATCACGAACGTAAAACTTCACCTGAAAAAATTGGTGAGCTTTTATGAATATTGTGGTGTTCAGTGTATGGATGCTAACCATTTTGATTGATACTGTTGGGCAGTTGGCTTTTAAGGCCGCTGCTCATGAAAGTAAAACCAATGAAGGGCTTGAGCATTGGTGGTTCATGGCGAAACGTCCATGGATATGGCTCGGTATTTTTTGCTATATCTTTGAGTTTGTCGTTTGGCTTGCTTTCCTCTCGTTAGTTCCACTCTCTATTGGGGTCATGTTAGGCTGTATCAACATTGTCGTGATTATGCTTGCTGGGCGCTTATTCTTTAATGAAAAACTAACTCGAAATCGCTTAATTGGTGTAGTTCTGATTGCGGTCGGTGTCACTATTGTTGGGATTGGGGCATGAAAAAATTTTATATTATTGGTTTTTTAATATTAATGCTCTTCGATACATTGGCTCAAATCAGTTTTAAGTTAGCTTCCATTCATGCGATGCCTTTAACTTTTGATGTAGATTGGCTGTTCCGAGTTTTTGGACATCCTTGGATTTATGGGGCTTTTATTGGATATATAGGTGCCTTTTTTATCTGGATGAACTTATTAAAGCATGCGCCTATAGGGCCGGCTTTTGCAGCTTCACATTTAGAACTCATCACGGTCATGTTTTTGTCGATTTGGCTGTTTAATGAACCGCTAACATTTACAAAAGTTACTGGCGCTATTCTTATTTTTGCAGGTGTTTGCTTCTTGGCTAAAGACGAAGAAGAGAGCCATAGTCGGGCAGATAAAAAAGTTGCTGATGGCAAGTGTGGCGCCAAGTAAACAATCTAATCATGGATGATGTCGGCCTTCTAGTAAGTGTCGGCATCATTTCCAAAAGGAGTAATCACCATGATGGAGTTGAATGGTGTGGGGCTTGGTTTGAGACGTGACTTTATAGATTCGTTTCTAGCTGCAAAAACATATCCGGACTTTATCGAAGTTGCCCCAGAAAACTGGTTAGGTTTTGGTGGTCGACATGCAAAACTACTTGCACAGTGTGCTGAAAAAGCGCCGTTAATTTGTCACGGCTTGTCATTATCTATTGGAGGGCCGCATCCGCTTAATCTCGAATTTATAGGTAAAGTAAAACACTTTTTAGAACAATATGATGTACCAATTTATTCTGAACATTTAAGTTATACAAATGACGGCGGCTATTTATACGATTTGTTGCCCATACCGATGACAGAAGCCGCTGTTAAATATGTGGCTGAACGTATTTTACGTGTGCAGGATATTTTAGGAAAAAGATTAGTTATAGAGAATGTTTCTACTTATTTAATGCCGAATGCCGAAATGAGTGAAGCTGAATTTATCCGTGAAGTAATGCAACATGCAGACTGTGATTTGCTCCTTGATGTAAATAATGTCTATGTCAACAGTATCAATCATGGTAGCGATGCATTTGGTTTTATCCAGAAAATGCCAAAAGAAAGAATCCGTTATTTACATATTGCTGGGCATGAAAAAGTTCAGAAGAACTTATTAATCGATACCCATGGGGCAGAAGTTTGTGACCGTGTTTGGGAGCTATTGAGATATACCTATCAAGTGTGTGGAGTAAAACCGACTTTATTAGAACGCGACTTTAATATTCCATCATGGCAAGAATTAGAAGAGGAACTCGCCAAAATTAAACTCATTCAACAACAGGAGAGTGGCTATGAAGGGAAATCAAATATCCTTCCAAACCATGCAACGACAGTTTTGTGAATGGATTCGTGATCCTGATTTGGAAATACCTCAAGCACTTCCTGCTCAACGAATGCAAATTTATCGGGACTTACTTTTTAATAATGTCAGCTCATTTATTGAGTTAGTTTATCCGGTAGCTCGTGCGATGTTGCCAGAATTAAAGTGGCAACAATTGCTGTTAGAGTTCTTTCAAAAAGGTAAGAGCCGCTCACCTTTATATAATGATATTTCTTTAGAATTTAGAGAGTATTTAACAGAGCAACAGCATCCGATATTGCAAGAATATCCTTGGTTGGCTGAGTTATTGCAGTTTGAATGGCTTGAACTGTATTTAGATACTGTCGAAATTGAAAATGATGTTTTACACGAAAATTGTGCTTGGCAGTTAACCACCAAAGTATGGGTATTGGTTTATCAATATCCCGTTTATACGTGGACGACCTTAATGACGCCAGAACAAGTTGAACTTGCACCAGGTGCAGTAATGGTCTGGCGCGATGAACAAGATAAAGTATGTATTGAACAGCTTTCGCCTTTGTTTGCTATGCTGATTGAACAGTTAACGCAAAATATAGCGTTAACTGACCATGATATTTTCACAATCATTCATTCTGTACTTACTGACTTGTCTGAGCCTGAAATTTATCTACAAATTCAAGAACTCAAAAACCTCTTAACTCGACTACAATTAATTCAAATTCCCCATGATTTTAAAGAGGTACAAGGATGACTTCAGCCGCGGCATCACATCATGACGATCTAGGGGATCAACTGCATAGCCCAGCCTTTTTACAAGATTTAAGGCAGCAAATGATTAAATTTGCTTTTTTACAGTTGTCCTCACTTGCGCAAGCTGAAGATGTGGTGCAAGAAGCATTAACGAGCGCTTTTCAACATTTAGATTCATTTAAAGGACGAGCTGCGTTCAAAACATGGGTATTTTCTATTTTAAAAAATAAAATTATTGATGTACTTCGGCAAAAGTCGCGCTTGGTTGCCATGTCTGAATTATTTAAAGACGAAGAAAGTGAACTCAGTGTTGATGAATTATTTGATGCTTCAGGACACTGGCATAAATATGAAGCACCTCAAGCATGGCAAAGCCCTGAAGAAATGATAGAGCAGTCAGATTTTTGGATAATTTTTGAAGCTTGCTTAGATCATTTACCAGCCAAATATGCTCAAGTTTTTATGATGAGAGAAGTGATAGAGCTGAGTTCTAATGAGATTTGTAGCAAGCTAGAGTTATCTATTTCCAACTTTAATGTGTTGATGTATCGAAGTCGTACCCGATTACGCGAATGCTTAGAAAATAAATGGTTATTGAAGGAGGATTGTTCATGTTGACATGTCGACAAGCCACTCAACTTTTGTCTGAGAAACAAGATAGACCTTTGTTTTTACGTGAGCAAAGTAGTTTGCAATTACATTTATTGGCATGCCGATCATGCCGTCGTTATGCAAAACAGATCAAAATAATTAGTCAGCTTTCTAAAGCATTTAAAAATTTGGATGGCTAACTTTAGTTAAAAATTTATTTATTGCTAGCCTTAACACGCTAAAAATTCCCATACTATAAAAGTAAAGGAATTTTTAAGACAGGATGAAACGTGAATTTAAAGAATCTTGAAGCATTTTATTGGGTTGTGACTTTAAATAGCTTCAATAAGGCCGCGACTAAATTACAAACGACACAGCCTGCGGTATCTCAAAAAGTCACATCTCTTGAAAATGAATTAGGTTTTAAAGTTTTAGACCGAAGCTTGCGACAGTTTAAATTGACCCATAAAGGCAGAACATTATTTAAATATGCCGAAAAGTTTATGCGTTTAGAAACCGACCTAGTTGCAGAGCTTACTGAAAATCAGCATCTCACAGGAACTATACGTTTAGGCGTTTCCGAAACGATTGTGTATACATGGCTAGTCGAATATATCGAAAAAGTTCAACAAGAGTTCCCAAAAGTTTCAGTCGAAATTGTGGTGGATCTGACACCTAACTTACAAGAAGGGGTACGTACTGGGGACTTGGACATGGCCTTTTTACTCGGGCCAACGTTGGCTTTTGAGTTTATTGAACAAGCACTTTGTGATTTCGAGTTAAGTTTTTTGGCAGCGCCATCATTTAAAGGTGGAATTGGACAAATGTCTTTTAAAACCTTGATGTCACATACCATTTTAACCTATCCAAAAATTACCTACCCCTATAAAGAATTAAAGGCAAGAATGAAAGAAAAAGGGATTGATGAACCACTGTCAATTACTAGCTATTCTTTAGCGACTTTATTGTGTCTCGCCGAGCAAGGCTTAGGTATTGCGGTAGTGCCAACTTTAACGGCATTAAAGGAAATTACCGACGGACGATTGGAAATATTAAATACACCTATTCGCTTAAAAACCTTTCATTTCACGTCTATTTATATTCACGGTAACGATGTTGCCTTGAAAGAAAAATTAACCGAGGTTGCTGTTAAAGTCTCGGCGAGTGCTATGAAAAGGCTTAATGAGCAAATCAAAAAATAAGCTTTTTTTTTTGAGTATCATTTATTCTTATTCTTCCTTGTTTAAAAAAGCTGTTTTATATGTAAAACCATAAAAACAGCTTATGTACATCGATAAGTAAAATTTATCCTGTATTTTAGTTTGAATATAAAACTATAAAAATCAATTATTTAAAATTTTAAATTTCTGTAAAAAGTCTTATTGTTCGTAGGGATTAGCTATGTTTTTATTTTAGACACAAGATTTGATCACCGATTGTGTTGATTGGGGAATAGGGAATCTTTGTCATTTTAAAGGATTAAAGAATATCGTTTAGGACAAAAATGGTGTTCTTGATTCAACTTGAAAATAGCGTTGTTAAGCTCAAATGGATGAGGAACGCATTAATATGTCTTTACTGAAATCTTCTTTTTTATCAGATCGCCAATGGGCCATTGTTGCCTCAATCTTTATGATGGCGACCTCTGCAATGGGGCCAGGATTTTTAACCCAAACTGCTGTATTTACAGTTAAGTTAGGTGCGGCATTTGGCTTTGCCATTTTAGTTTCTATTCTGATTGATTATGTCGTCCAACAAAATATTTGGCGAGTGGTGACACTTACCCAGATGCGTGCATCTGATATTGCCAATAAAGCCTTACCGGGTAGTGGTTATTTACTGGCGTTTCTGGTGATTTTGGGTGGCTTTTTCTTTAGTGTCGGTAATATTGCAGGTGCAGCTTTAGGTTTAAATGCACTTTTTGGTCTAGATACAAAGTGGGGCGGTATTTTAAGTGGGGCGTTAGCGATTTTAATTTTTGCTTCTAAAAAAGCAACGCTCGCCATGGATAAAAGCATGATCGTGTTGGGACTGCTTAAAATTCTCCTGATTATTATTGTTGCCGTCATTGTGATGCCTCCAGTTGGTCAAGCTGTACATCAAACATTTGCTCCAGATCATATCGACTTCGCCATTATTACCACGATTGTGGGCGGTACAGTGGGTGGCTATATCTGTTATGCAGGTGCGCACCGTTTACTCGATAAAGGTGCTGTTGGTCCTGAAAATATTGATGAAGTTGCTAAAGCTGCAACCAAAGGCATTGTTGTAGTAGGTATTATGCGTTATGTGTTGTTCTTGGCATTCTTAGGGGTGGTGGTGAGCGGTGCCCATATTGATTTAGCCAGCCATGACGCCAATCCGGCAGCCCAAGCATTTCAATATGCAGCAGGTACATTCGGTTTTAAATTATTTGGTTTAATTTTCTGGGCCGCGGGTATTAGCAGTACGATTGGTGCCGCATATACTTCGGTTTCATTCTTTACCGCCTTTAAAAAGAACTTAACGCCAAAACAGACCAACTATACGACCATTACCTTTATCGCATTGGCTTTATTGCTCTATGTGTTATTGGGTGCAACTCCGGCAGGTCTACTCATTTTTGTGGGTGGTTTTAACGGTTTGGTATTGCCAATTGGTCTTACAATTTTTGTATACGTAGCTGCGTGCCGTAAAGATTTAATGGGTAATTATAACTATCCAAAGTGGTTGCTTATTTTAGGTGGATTAACATGTCTGTTAACGTGGTGGATGGGTTATATGTCATTTACGACAGTGTTTAACTATTTGACCAAACTTTAAGCCAGACGACATGAATTGATAAAGGAATAATGCCATGTTTGTAGATTTAAATAGTGATTTGGGTGAAAGCTTTGGCTCATGGAAAATGGGTAATGATGACCAGATTTTACCTGTCGTGACCAGTGCCAATATTGCTTGTGGTTTTCATGCTGGTGACCCGCTCGGCATTTTAAAAACGGTTCGTAAAGCAGTTGAACTTGGCGTGACCATAGGTGCTCATGTGTCTTACCCAGACCTTGTAGGCTTTGGTCGCCGTAATATGGATTTGTCGCGTGACGAGCTTATTGCCGATGTGCTTTACCAAATTTCTGCGCTCGATGGTTTGGCTAAAGTAGCTGGCTCAAAAGTGCAGTATGTTAAACCACACGGTGCGCTCTACAACACCATTGCCCATGACCAAGCTCAGGCAGCCGCAGTGATTGACGCTATTAAAATGTATAACCCTGAACTCGTACTAGTTGCTTTAGCTGGGTCGAACTTAGTCGAACAGGCACGAGCTGCGGGTTTAAAAGTTGTGTCCGAAGCATTTGCAGACCGTGCATATAACAGTGATGGCTCATTGGTTTCCCGCCGTTTAGAAGGTGCAGTTTTACACGACTCGGCATTTGTTGCGAGCCGTGTGGTGTCTATGCTTAAAAATGGTGGGGTCGAGTCAATTGATGGTGTATTTACCCCAATTCAGGCTGATACGATTTGCTTACATGGTGATACTGACGGCGCACTAGAGATGTCGGTAGCCATTAAAGCCGAGCTTGTAAAAAACAATATTGAAATTCGCCCATTTGTAAATAAAGCATAAGGAAGAGCGCAATGTATAAGGATATTAAAGTCGACCCAGCTCAGCTTGAAGCCGCATTAGATGCACGTTTAAAAATCCGTGCAGGTTTTGATAAACCAACAGCGGGCATGGCTGCGGGTATGACACAGGTCAACATGATTTCGGTGCCAAAAGATTGGGCGTATGATTTTTTGCTTTATGCACACCGTAACCCGCAAAGCTGTCCAGTGCTTGATGTGCTCGAAGAAGGCATCTATGCAACTAAGCTTGCAGCAGACTCAGACATTCGAACCGACTTTCCGCGTTATCGCATTTGGAAAGATGGCGAAATGGTCGACGAAGTGACTGATGCAAGAGAGATTTATAATGCTCATCCTGATTTGGTGACTTTCTTAATTGGTTGCAGTTTTTCATTTGAAACCGCTTTACAAGAAGCAGGTATTGAAGTTCGCCACATTCATGACGACACCAATGTGCCGATGTATCTGAGTAATATCAAGTGTGAACCGGCAGGGCGCATTTCAGGAAATATGGTGGTTTCCATGCGACCAATTCCATCTCATCAAATTAGTGAAGCAGTAAAAATTACAGCACGTATGCCAAGTGTACATGGGGCACCTGTCCATATCGGGCACCCTGAAAGCTTAGGCATTAAGGATGTAAATAAGCCAGACTTTGGTGATGCTTCTCGTATTGAAGCAGGTGAAATTCCCGTGTTTTGGGCATGTGGGGTAACACCGCAAGCAGCAGTGATGAACTCGAAAATTCCTTTTGCCATTAGTCATGCACCGGGTTACATGTTTATTACCGATATTCCTGACCGCGCTTGGATGAGCTAAATAGCTAAAGAAGAATTAAAAGGATAAGCAAATGCGTTTTTTATCGGTAAACGCCGATTGTTTTCTAATTGAGCTTCCGAGTTTAGAGGAAACTTTGGCGTTGTACAATAAATTGCAAAATACGCAATTGAATGGAATTAAAGACTTAGTCCCCGCTGCAAAAACAATTTTGGTTTTTTTTAATGAGATCGAAACCAATTTTAAAACGCTAGTTGCTTCAATTCAGAGCCTCAAAGTTGATTCTGGATTTGAGCGTAGCGGCCAAGAAGTGATTGTGCCGATTCGTTATGATGGCGAAGACCTTGCTCAGGTTGCCGAGTTGCAAGGGCTGTCCATTGCCGATGTGATTAGAAAACATCACCAAAGCGTGTGGAATGTGGCTTTTATTGGGTTTGCGCCGGGCTTTGCGTATATGAGCAGTCCCGATAAGCCTTTTACCGATATTCCGCGCTTAACGGTTCCACGTAAAAAAATATCGTCAGGCTCTTTGGGTTTGGCTGGAAAATACTCTGGTATTTATCCAAAAGACAGTCCGGGTGGTTGGCAGCTTATTGGGATCACCTCGGAAAAAATGTGGGATTTAGAGCGTAAAAATCCTGCATTGCTGTTACCGGGCATGACTGTACATTTTGAGGATGTTACGCATAACCCAACAACAGTGACTGTGCCGCAGCAAATTACGCCTAAGGTTAAACCGAAACAATCTGTACCGCTGTTTACGATTACTGCGCCAAGTTTACAAATGCTTATTCAAGACGAAGGGCGTTTAAACCAGACCAATATTGGTGTTGGCGTAGCGGGAGCAATGGACTTGTCTGCAATGCATAGTGCCAATCGTATTGTCGGTAATCCAACCGATGCACCCGTCATTGAAGTTTTAAATGGAGGCCTAAAAGCCAAAATGCAGCATGCGGGTGTTATTGCGGTGGCTGGGGCTATTTCAAACATTCGTGTGAAATTTACCGATGGTCAAACCGCAGACTTTGCAAGTTATCAACCGATTGATTTGGATGAAGGCGATGAGTTTCAAATTCAGCCCCCAACAGCAGGCTTAAGAAACTATCTGGCCGTTCGTGGTGGTATAGACGTTGAACCAGTACTTAATAGTGCTTCGTTTGACAGCTTGGCAGTGTTAGGACCAGAACCATTAAAGCTCGGAGATACTATTTACCAAGGGCAGGTGAAGACAGCCAACATTAATGTAAATGAAGTGGGCAAAAGCGATTTGCCACGAGCTGGTGAAATGGTTGAGCTAGATATTGTGATGGGGCCACGCACAGACTGGTTCGAACAAGACAGTATTGAACTGCTCTGTCAGCAAGAATGGCTCGTGACCAATGAAAGCAACCGAGTTGGGCTAAGGCTTTCAGGTGAACAGCCCCTAACTCGCAAAATTACCCATGAACTGGAAAGTGAAGGCACTTGCATTGGTGCATTACAGATTCCACCGAGTGGTCAGCCCGTTTTGTTTATGAATGATCATCCTTTAACGGGCGGATATCCGGTCATTGCCTCTGTTGCTAAACACCATTGGGACTTGGTGGCACAGATTCCGGCAGGTTGCCACATCAAATTTAAAAAAATTGCCGAATTTACAGATTTTGAGAATGAATGATGAATACAGAAAAATTATTGATTGCTAATCGTGGTGAAATTGCTGTTCGTATTATCCATGCTTGCCGTGATATGGGAATTTCATCGGTCGCGTTATATGCAGATGACGACATTGGTAGCATGCATGTCGAACTTGCAGATGAAGCATGGGGCTTGGCTGGTGCGACCGCCAGTGAAACCTATTTAAATATTCCTGCTATTATTGAAGTTGCAAAAAAATCGAAAGCGACGATGGTGCATCCGGGTTATGGCTTTTTATCTGAACGTGCTGAGTTTGCCCAAGCCGTGATTGATGCGGGCTTAAAATGGGTAGGGCCATCTCCAAGTGCCATTGAAAAACTAGGCGATAAAATCGAAGCGCGTAAAATTGCTGCTTCGGTGGGTGCGCCGTTAGTTCAGGGTACGCAAGACCCACTCAACAATGCAGATGAAGCTTTAGAGTTTGCCAAGCAGTTTGGTTTACCGATTGCTATTAAAGCCGCATTTGGTGGTGGTGGCCGTGGTTTAAAAGTCGCGTGGAAACTCGAAGAAGTGAAAGAGCTTTATGAGTCGGCAGTACGCGAGGCAAAAGCTGCCTTTGGTCGTGGTGAATGTTTTGTGGAGCAATATCTCGATAAACCGCGCCATGTAGAAGCGCAAGTGATTGCCGACCAACATGGCAACATTGTTGTGCTTGGTACACGTGATTGTTCGTTGCAACGCCGTAACCAAAAGTTAGTCGAAGAAGCACCAGCGCCATTTATTAGTGATGAGATTTACCAGCAAATTTTAAGCTCGGCAAAAAATATCTGTCAGGCTGCAAACTACGTGGGTGCGGGAACAGTTGAATACTTACTGAGTCGTGACGGCAAGCTTTCATTCTTAGAAGTAAATACGCGTTTGCAAGTTGAACACCCAGTGACTGAAGAAACTTCAAAAGTCGATTTGGTAGTTGAACAAATTCGTGTTGCACAGGGCCATGAGCTTTCTATTAAAGAAACACCAAAGGCACAAGGTCATGCGATTGAGTTTCGTATAAATGCCGAAGACCCAGCTCGCGGGTTTATTCCAGCCTTTGGTGTGTTGAGTTTATTTGAAGCACCATTTGGTAATGGTGTACGCGTCGATACAGGTGTGCGCACTGGTTCTCTAGTGTCTAGTCACTTCGACTCACTCATGGCAAAACTGATTGTGACTGGTCCAACCCGTGAAATTGCAATTGCCCGTGCCAAACGTGCTTTGAAGCAATTTAAAATTGAAGGTGTAGCTTCAGTTTTAGACTTTCACCGTGCGGTACTTAATGAACCCGACTTTACAAATGAATTTAATGTACATACGCGTTGGATCGAAAATGACTTTAAGCAAGAGTTAAAGCCGACTAAACGTGGCATTCCAAATCATCAACAACCGATGTTACTCAGCTACATTGAAATTGATGGCAAGTTACACCGTTTAGGTTTACCTGCGGGTATGTTTGCACAAGGCCCAGTAACCGCAGCTCAAGCGCAGATTGCCGAGCCAGAAGTGGGTGCCGAGCATTTACTTGCGCCTATTAATGGTGTGATTAGCGCTTGGAAAGTGGAAAATGGTGAGCAAGTGACAGAAGGCCAAGTGGTTGCCATTATGGAAGCCATGAAAATGGAAGTTCAGGTACTTGCACACCGGAGTGGTGTTATTCAGATTAGTGCAGAGAAGGGCGCAACCTGCCATGCTGAAACCATGATTGCCAGCATTAATTAAAATTTGAATAGGTTATTTGGCCTGAGAATGTTTTTAGCTTGATCAGGTCAAATCGAGTGCTTATTAATTAACTCAATCAGGCATATTTTAGGTTTTCATTAACCATTTTCAACTTGAAAGCCAGAACGGGTTATGAGATATTTGTCACAGATTGGTGGTATAAATATTGATCACTGTATTTGAAGCTCGCTTATGCGAGCTTTAATTTTTAGCCCAGTTTAAGCATTTCTCACTTAATGAACTGGCAGCATAAAAAAATTTGAGAATTTGGCACTCACTCACAGGCGAATTGAAGAAAGCGAATGAAAATTCTACCTTCATCTGAATACGATCAAATTCTAAAATACAGTGTCTATTGGCTCGTCATATCAATTGTGATTGGAGTCGTTGCCGGGCTGGCATCCACTCTAATCTTTGTGGCTTTTGATATTTCAAACAAAGTCCGCAGTCTGCATCACTGGCTCATCTACTTTCTGCCTTTTGTGGGCTTTGGTATTGGCTATCTCATTAAAAAATATGGTTCGCCAATTGAACGGGGAACACATTTACTCATAGATGAGATTCATCAACCCAAATCGTTTATTCCAAAACGAATGAGCCCTATCATTTTTATTACCTCAATTTTAACGCAGTTGTTTGGTGGTTCGGCAGGGCGTGAGGCGCCAGCGGTTCAGCTTTCAGGTGCCTTAATTGACCATTTAAGCTATATATTAAAAATCTCGGAAGACAACCGAAAAATCTGTTTAATCGCCAGTATTGGCGCGGGTTTTGCTGGGGTGTTTGGTCTGCCTTTGGCGGGTGCAATTTATGGTTTAGAAATTACCGCTTTAGGTAATTTAAGATACTCAGCTATTTTTCCATGTTTTGTGTCGGCGCTGATTGCATCGACCATTCCTGAGCTATTTGAAATTGTGCATCCGCACGTTTTTTATGTAATTAGCGAGTTTCCAGCCATTCATTTTGGCACACTCATGAGCTTAATTGCGGCAGGATTAGTTTTTGGTTTGGCTGCGCGCTTCTTTATTGCAGCCATTCACTTGGCAAGTGACCTCTTTTATAAATACATTCGTTATTTGCCATTAAGAACGATGGTCGGCGGTATTATTATTATGCTGCTTACGTTGTTCACTGCACATCAGCAGTACAACGGTTTAGGTACAGATAAAATTATTTCATCTTTTTATGTACCGATTGAGTTTTACGACTTTTTTAACAAGACTGTTTTTACAGCCATCACTTTAGGTTCGGGCTTTAAAGGTGGTGAAATTACGCCATTGTTCTATGTGGGTGCAACATTAGGGAATGCTTTAGGCGCAGTTTTAAACCTACCACTCTCATTACTTGCTGGCTTGGGTTTAGTAAGTCTGTTTTCAGGGGCGAGTAAGGCTCCGTTAACCTCAATTATTTTAGCTGTTGAGTTATTTGGAATGAATGTTGCGACTTATGCCATTATTACCTGTTTATTGGCAGCGCTATTTTCTGGAAATTGTGGGTTGTATCGCCGTAAAAAGTTGATGGATTGATTAAGCCTTTCTAAGGAGTTGAGTGGTTTTAGGTTGCTTAACTCCTATTAAATCTTCTTTTTTAATAAAAATGATAAAAATTGGCATATTAAATGCTTAATAAAAAGTGATAAGCAAATGAAAAGAAATGTAGTTCTATCTCTTGTTGGGGACTATAATGAGAAATAGAAAATTATTTTAATATTAAAAAAAGGAATAACTTAAGCAGTGTCAATAGTTATTATGATACTTACTTTTTTTGTAGGGTTACTTGTTGGCCGATATACTATATTTTTAATTCAAAAGTCTTTATCTATTTTTATATCTGCTGTTGATAAATTTTTAAATAAATACTTTGTCTTTTTTCTTTTAGCTGTTTTGTTCTTTATTTTATTCTCTCTAATTTTAACGGGAGGGTTTATATTATGGGGCATACTTTTTGCTGGAATAACAGAACTAGGTAAGCTTATATATCTATCAGGATGGGTAGTCGGAGCAATATTTTTTGGATTTCATCCGGAAGATAATAATTTTAAATGAGGGGTAACTAGTTAATGTAAAAATTAATATTAAAGAGGGTGTTATGTCTATATTAGATTTCGCTATTTTTTTTATATGCTTATATGGAGTTGGCTATTTTGTAGTTAAAGCACGGTGGAAGCTTCGCTATTTAGTGCCAATATGGTTTTTATCATTTTTTATTATCACTCTATTTATTTTAGCAATTTTATTTCCTAAAGATTGGACCAATGCGCAATTTTTTACTAAAGATGGCCCTAATCACTTAGCACTTTTTTCTTTATTAATATCTTCATCTTTAAGTTCACTTGTTACGTTTATTTTAATTTTGGTTGTGTGGGCTATTCGGCATGATGTCTTTTAAAGTAATCTAATTAAAGGATTATAGATAATTTATAATTTCATTAAATTACTATAGCCATTAAACTAGAACTTTAAATTTTTTCATGTTTGAGAATTTATGCTAAAATTCATTCGATATATTTCTCATCACAAGCAATTTAATATTTATTATGTTTTTTATTTTAAGAAAAAAACTTCAAAAAATCGCCATTATTTTCGTAGCAATCAATTTATTAGCTTGTAGTCATCAACCAGATTTTAAAGATATTTCTCGTTTAGCAGAAAGAGGTGATGCAGGAGCTCAAGCAAAACTTGGTGAATTATATGTAGAGGGAGAAGTTGTTCCTCAAGATTATAAAAAGGCCTTTGAATGGTATAGTAAAGCTGCTAATCAAGGAAATGCAGAGGCACAGAATAACTTGGGAGCAATGTATGCTCTTGGACAAGGGGTAGAGCAAAATTATAAAAAAGCATTCGAATGGTATAGTAAAGCTGCTGAACAAGGTGAAGTGAAAGCACAGAATAATTTAGGTGCGTATTATGCAAATGGGGATGGTGGTGTTAAAAACTATCAGAAAGCATTTGAATGGTTTAACAAAGCTGCTGCACAAGATAATGCCGAAGCTAAATACTATTTGGGCATACTTTACGAAGAAGGCTATGGGGTAACCCAAGATTATAAAAAAGCATTTGATTGGTATAGCAAAGCTGCTGCACAAAATAATCTTGCAGCACTTTATGCACAAGGTAAGGGCGTAGAGCTAAATAATAAAAAAGCCTTTGAGTTATATAGCAAAGCGGCTGAGCAAGGAAATGAAAAAGCACAAAATAACTTGGGGGCCGTATATGCTCTTGGGATAGGTGTAAATCAAGATTATAAAAAAGCGTTCGAATGGTATAGCAAAGCTGCTCAACAGGAAAATGATGAAGCGCAATTTACAGTAGGGATGATGTACTATAAAGGTGAGGGTGTACCGCAAAACAATGAATTAGCCGAAAAGTGGCTAAGAAAAGCAGCCGAAAATGGCAATAAGGATGCCTTATCACTATTTGAAGAATAGCCATTTTTCTATGATATGGACTTGCTGTTTTGTGGCTTCAATTAGGTGAGGAGAATTCTCTAAAGTCCATGTTTCATCGCACCAATCGCAAGCATCGTAGAAAGATTCGAGCCAAGTAGGGTAATAAATTATGTTGTCTGGAAGATTTCTTGGTGCGCCCATAAAACCTGTTTCTAAATTATTGAAAATAGTACATAGCTGAACTGGGCTTAGGTTGTTTTCTTGATAATTATTTAAAATATCTAAAAAAAAATCGAGCTGCTAATATTTCTGCTTCAATACAATTATATGAAAAAATAGGATCTGTTAAGTTTACGATTCGCAGTAATAAAGAATTATAATCATTAAATGTTAGTAGTAATTCGGTAAAAAAATCTATGTGAACATCTTCATTTTCTTTAATGTATTTATTAATCTTTTCCGTTCTTTCTTGAGCTGAATATTCTCCATAATAGAACTCGATATATAAAGTCTTTAATGTCATTAGTTGAATCTAATTATTTTGTAATGAAAATATATCATACTAAAAATATTAGAAATTTCATAATGATCTAAATTATAACTTAAACCTATTAAATAAATTTTATTCCCCAACCGCCCTACTTTAATACGATTGTCATTTCCCACGCTTGACGATAACAAAAGTGAATACTATGCTTTTCTCGGGTAGAGTGAAAAGGGGACATCTTTTGATGTGCCAGATTCTAGATGTCTGGTCTGCTAACCCTTCTTCATTCTATCTATCACTATCATTATTTTGTAGAGATTAAACTTTATATTCATTTATATCTGAGTTTACTTTTAATAAATTTTTACCTATCGAAATTTTATATTTTTTAATTTTTATAACTATTTTCTATATACCCATATTCAATTAAGTTTAAAATCTAACTGAAATGCTCGAACTTAATACAAACTATATTTTCTGCGCTTGACGACAAGAAAAGCGAATACTATCCTTTGCGGGCTGGCCTACATTGCCAGTTGGTTTTAGCAGACCATAAGCCAAAGTACACGAAAAAGTCTAACTTTTTTGTGGAAATCCCTGCGTGCCCCCTCTGCGGCGGAACGGGAGGGGGACACCTTCGGGTGTGCTGGATTCTTTGGCTCCAGTCTGCTAACCCTCTTTCGTTTCGCCACCATTATTTAGCAGTAATGCGGTGAAACTTCTTTTATAGCCAAAGGAGTTCGCTCGTGCGTACAAATTCTTCTCAATTTTTGGCCTTTGCCAAAATCTCTCTATTTATACCGTTTAAATACTCTCTAAATCGGTTTAATCGACTCTAGGTTTTCTACACCTTAAGAATCGTTACGACTCAAAAATCATAGCAACAATAAACCTGAGATAGGCGAGCACACCTTTATTGTGCCGCTTTTGCATGCCTGTTTTTAGCACTCAATTTAAGAGTGACGGCATTTCTATCTCTTTTACATACAACAAAAAATTATTTTAAACGGTATAACTATGCCAAATTTAGAAGCTTCATTTAGAGCACTCAGAGTGCTTCATACAGCAAAAGATTTATTTATGGAGTATGGATTTCACAAAGTCGGTGTTGACCGAATTATTGCCGAATCCAAAGTGAATAAGGCCACGTTTTATAAACATTTTCATTCAAAAGAAAGGTTCATTGAAATGTGCTTAACCTTTCAAAAAGATGGGTTAATAGAAGAGGTGTTATCTATTATTCATTCATATCGTGAACTTATGGTATTTGATAAGCTAAGAAAAATATTTTATCTCCATGCCAATCTCGAAGGACTGTACCGTTTGCCTTTTAAGGCCATTTTGGAGATTGAAAAGTTTTATCCAACTGCTTACAGAGTGGTGGTGGATTATAGAAACTGGTTAGTGACCCAAATACATGACCTACTTTTAACTATTAAACCCACAGCTTTAATCGAAGATGCTCACATGTTTTTATTTGAGATTGATGGGGCAATGGTTCAGCTTTTAAGTAAAGAGGAAACAGATGAACGAGATAAATTATTAGAATATTTTTTAATAACCCTATCTTAGTATTCAATCTAAAATGAGAAAGCCCATCATTGGGCTTTCTTATGATATTGGCTTCTTAAAATTTAAGTTTTTTAAGTCCACGGCTCACGCCATTTTGTAAGGCCGCTTTAATAATCGGGCCAATAAAAGGAACGCGGCCTTTAAAGCTGATAGTGTAATTCAAACGAGTTCGGTTATTTCCCAAGTCAGTAAATTGCATCACACCACGATGTGCCTTAATTGGGCTAATGCCACTTGTGATCGCGTACTCGATCAGTTCATTTTCTTTATAGACTAAATTTGTTTCAACAAATGAAGGTGTAAACGGAATAGTCATCTTGCGAGCAGAGCCAACACCATTGCGTGCATCCTTTCCATTACTAATGCGAGTAACTTTAGCAGGGGCAAAAATTTTGCTTAAATTTTCGTGTTCACTTAAGGTCGCAAAGACTTTATCTATGGGTGCATCAAATTCTTGTACGATGTTGATTTTTTGAGTTTTTAACATCTTGTTCCCTCTAAAATAAATTTGACATGAGTAATTGTCAGAATTTGGATATTAGCACGCTTTTCACTAGGGTGGAATTCTAGTTCGTCGGAGTAACTCCGGATAAAAACTAAAAATCCTAAATAGAGTTTATTTAATCATTTGCTTTTTATAATGACTTGGAGCAACGCCAGTCCAACGTTTATAAGCTTGAGAAAAAGTAGATAAATCTGAGAAGCCTAATATTTCTGCCACTTGGCCTAAATTTAGATTTTGCGCTAAAAGGGAGTCGGCACGTCGATGCAAGGTTTCATTTTGAAGTGCTCTAAAAGAGATATTCTCGTCTTGTAACCTCCTTTTTAGCGTCCGTTCGCTCATATTTAACTTATTTGAAATCTCTTTAATATTAAGTAATGTGCCAGAAGGAGCGTTCATTAAAAAATCGCGGACAATCATTGTGGTTGTTAAGGTGGTATGGCGTTGGCTAATAAGCTCCATACACAGTCTTTCACACATAGCAGCAGTATTCGGTTTTGCATGGGGTAGAGCGTGGAGTAATTGCGAACTATTAAATTTTAAAATGTTTTCTTTTTGATTAAATTGAATTGGAGCGCCTAAATATTCTTTAGGTATATTTAACAAACAAGACTCAGGTTCACCATATTTAAGATGAAATGCATCTAATTGAAATGAACCTTCATAAATATCGCTAATAACACGAAGAGTTGCAGCCATCGCACGTTCAAGTACAAACCGTTGTAACTCCTGTGTTAGGCCCACAGGTTCAGTAAAGCAAATCATGCACTCTTTATTTTTTTGCTGAAAATTTATTTTAACAAAGGTATAGGTGAGGGCCAGATAACGTTGCACAAGTTGCATTGCTTCTAAACCTGTTGCACTACTCATTAATGCGTAACCCAAAATCCCATAAGTTGTCAGTTGGTGGTTAAAACCAGTAATGAGACCTAAACCTGCGGTGTGCGCAGATAAAATTTTAATTAAATTATTGATAACACCCAGTTCTTCATCGGGTGTAACAACACTGTTAGTATCATTTAAACGAGTTAGGGTTAAACCAGTGCCGGCTAACAGATGTGTTCTTTGAATGTTTAATTGATCACCTAGTTCTAATAATAGCTGTACGCTAGATGGAGCTCGTAAATAATCTTGAAACTCTAACATCAGTTGGCCTAAAAACTAAAATGCGTGTCCCAATCTAGCATGGTTGATGAGAAGACTAAAGCCTAATATTTATTCATCAGATAGCAACGAGTAGTAAAACAATGAATACCGTTCAACCAGCAAAGCCGATAAATATGATGCGGCAATTAATGAGTAAATTAGGTGTAATTGGCCTAATGGTATGTGTAACAGGTGTATCTTCAGCTCAAGAAATAAAATCAGGAGAGTCTGTCATGGGTTATCAAAATCAAGCAGCTTGGCAACAAATTGAACAATTCCTTCCTCAAGAATTTCATATTCCTAAAGACCAGTTACCCAAAGAAGAATGGTGGTCTTGGAATGGTCATAACATCCATTTGGATACTTACCGTAATCCCAATGCCAAAATTAAAGTGATTTTATTTCACGGTGTGGGGACCAATGGTCGACAAATGTCGATGATTTTAGGAAAACCCTTGGCTGATCGAGGTTATGAAACAATTGCTGTAGACATGCCCGGCTATGGTGTCACTCAAGTTAAAAAGAGTAAGCCGATTAGTTATAACGATTGGGTACACAGGCAGGTAGCGATTTAATTGATGTGGAATTGGCCAAAGATAATCGTCCAGTTGTACTGTATGGCTTAAGTGCTGGTGGTATGCTGACTTACCATGTTGCTGCCAAAAATAAAAAAGTTAAAGCTATAGTTGGAATGACCTTCCTTGATACAAGCAATCAAAAAGTGAAAGATACTGTAGCAAGCAATTTGTTTATGAGTCGGGTAGGTACGCCAATTACACATTTAACTGCTAAAACGCCGTTAGCATCAATGCGTGTTCCAATGAGCTGGGCAAGTAAAATGAGTACTTTGGTGAATAATAAAGATGCCTTAAAGGTCTTTATGAAAGATAAAACTTCAGCAGGTAACTCGGTTTCTCTGACCTTTTTAGATTCATATATACATTATAAACCTGAGGTTGCACCTGAAGACTTTGACGTATGTCCTGTCTTATTGACCCAACCTGAAAAAGACCGTTGGACACCACTTGATTTAAGTACGCCTTTTCTTAGCCGTATTCATAAAGTGCCGGTAAAAACTGTGATATTGGAAAATGCAGGCCATTATCCATTAGAGCAACCGGGGTTATCTCAAATGGTTGATGCAATAGATAGTTTTTATACAACAACAGTGAAATAACGGGTAGGTTCTTACCCGTTTTTTAAATTTTAAATATAGAGGGCAAAGTGAGCTCAAATCACGTCTGACCAAGAAAAAGTTAAGAAACTATATTTTACTTTTATTGTTACTTAAACATAGATCACTTTGCATTTGAGCTATAAGCCTTACGTGAAAAGTAAGAATCGTTGCAAACCGTAAAGAAAGCCTCCTCATAATCAAATGACATGATAGGAAATTGAGGAATAATAAATGCGCGCTCTTACTTACCACGGTGCCGAAGACGTTCGAGTTGAAACGGTTGCAGACCCTATTATTCAAGAACCAGATGACATTATTTTACGTGTAACCGCCACAGCAATATGTGGCTCCGACTTACATTTATATCGAGGCAAAATCCCAAAGACTGAACATGGCGATATTTTTGGGCATGAATTTATGGGTATTGTCGAAGAAGTAGGCCCCGCAGTCACTCACGTGAAAAAAGGCGACCGTGTAATTGTGCCTTTTGTGATTGCTTGTGGTGAATGTTTCTTTTGCCAACTTGACCTGACCGCTGCCTGTGAAACCACCAATACAGGGCGTGGTGCAATTATTAATAAAAAGCAAATTCCACCTGGTGCAGCTTTATTTGGTTATAGCCATTTATATGGCGGAGTACCGGGCGGCCAAGCAGAATATGTTCGTGTCCCAAAAGCCAATAAGGGGCCTTTTAAAGTGCCCGGTTCATTGTCAGATGAAAAAGTACTTTTCTTGACCGATATTTTACCTACCGCTTGGCAGGCAGTGACCAACGCTCAAGTTACTCGTGGTTCAACCGTTGCAATTTATGGCGCAGGGCCAGTCGGACTATTAAGTGCCGCTTGTGCCAAGATGCTTGGCGCAGAAAAAATATTTATGGTCGATCACAATGAATATCGATTGAACTATGCGGCGGCAACCTACGGCGCTATTCCAGTTAATTTTGATGAAGTCGATGCGGCCGAATTTATTATTCAAAATACCGACAATTATCGTGGCGTCGATGCAGTGATTGATGCCATTGGTTTCGAGGCAAAGGGCAGTGTTATTGAAACAGTCCTGACCAATTTAAAACTTGAAGGTTCAAGTGGCGCAGCGCTTCGTCAATGTATAGCCGCGGTTCGCCGTGGTGGTGTGGTGAGTGTACCGGGTGTATATGCAGGTCCAATTCATGGCTTTTTATTTGGTGATGCTTTTGATAAAGGACTGACTTTTAAAATGGGCCAAACTCATGTGCATCAATATTTACCGCTTTTACTAGAATTTATTGAGCGTGGTGACTTGTCACCTGAAACGATTATTACCCACCGAATGAAATTAGAAGATGCCGCAGAGGGTTATCGTATTTTTAATGAAAGAGAACAGGAATGCCGTAAGGTAATTTTGATTCCTTAAATCCTTCAGTTTACAGTTTCACTTTAAAAGCCTCTTACTAAAAGGGGCTTTTCTATTTTGAAATGCACAATTTTTAGTGCAGCTTTTTATTTTCCATTCTAAAGCGCACCCAATTTGCCCAAATTGAGTATTACTTTTTACCAAAAACGTAATACTAAGCTGGCATGTCCTTTGCATAGTCTTAAGCAATCAAAAGTGATCTAGGGTTCCGATACTTTACGTATGACTGGACCGAGAGTTCACGGTTCCTAGCGAACTACACGGAGGGATAAAAGCCCGGGAGGAAGTCTAAAACTATCCGACAGGAGTGGCTATGAACACTGCAAGTTATCATAACAATCAGGCGATTTGGACCGAACTTTTACCCGGAGGACATCACTGGTCGGGTCGTATTCAAAAAGGAACTATTCTTAGATTTACATCGCTTGGCGCTCAGGCAAATGTTTCTTTGTTTTGTGTAAATGCTGCCGATGTGCTTGAACGTTTCAATATGCCCGACAGTTTAAAAGGGCAACACACCGCCTATTTAAAAGCTTCCAATGTGCTGTACTCAGACCTTGGCCGTGTCATGGCTTCTATTGTTCATGATGGTCATGGCTGGAACGATGCACTTTGTGGCCCAAGCCGACCAGAACAAATTGAAAAGCAATTTGGAACGCGCACCTTTCAAGATGCCCGCAATGATATGTACCAAAATGGCTTAGACAGCTTACTCATTGAAATGTGTAAATACGGACTTGCCAGCCAAGACCTGAGTGCCGCCGTTAACCTATTTTCTAAAGTTGTGCCTGATGAAAACGGGGCTTTGTCTTATGTCAGTTCTGACAACACCAATCAAACTATTGAACTGCGTTTTGAAATGGACTGCTTGCTATTTTTATCTGCTGCGCCGCACGGTTTAGACACCAGCCCAAGCTATCAACCTGCCGATATTCAACTCAGTTTATTTAAAGCCAATTCTCTAACAGACAGCGATATTTGTCGTGATGCATGTTCGCAAAATCAGCGTGCGTTCCAAAACACAGCCCGCTACTACGCATTTAGCAATATTTAAATCAGGAGAAGCATCATGACAGTTTTACAATCATTTGAAAAAGCAGTTTTAAATGAAGTTTGTCCTGCGGGTGAAGCATGGATGTGCGAGGTTAAAAAGGGTCAATATTTCCGAATTATTGACCTTGAGGGAAACCAAGCGGTCGATACTTTGTTTATGAGTGCCGAAAACCCGACTGAGCGTTATAGCGCAATGGATACTTTGGCTATCAACCAACAAATCTATTTAGAAAAGGGCACCAAGCTCTATAGTAACTTTGGCCGTCCAATTGCCGTTATTCATGATGATAACTGCGGTCGTCATGACACCATTGGTGGTGCCTGTTCATGTGAAAGTAATACGGTTCGCTATGCACATGAAACCTACCCAATGCATAGTTGCCGTAACAACTTTATGTATGCCTTGGCAAAACACCCGATTGCAAAAAAGCATGGCTTAAATGTCCGTCACATCGGTCCAAACATTAACTTTTTTATGAATGTGCCTGTGACGCCAGATGGTCAGCTTAAATTTGATGATGGAATTTCAGGACCGGGTAAATATGTCGAAGTTCGGGCAGAAATGGATCTGATTGTTTTAATTTCCAATTGTCCGCAGCTCAATAACCCATGCAATGCCTATAACCCAACCAAAATTCAACTGGTTGTCCGTGAAGCGGAAGGGGTATAAGCATGTTTAAAAAAGTTCTGATTGCTAACCGCGGTGCAATTGCCTGTCGCGTCATTCGCACTCTTAAAAAACTCGGGATCGCTTCGGTTGCGGTTTATTCCGAAGCTGACCGTGATTCTTTACACGTGACTTTGGCCGATGAAGCTTTTCTGATTGGGCCTGCACCTGCCAATCAAAGTTATTTAAATATTGAAAACATCCTTGAGGTTGCTAAACAGTCGGGAGCAGAAGCCATTCACCCCGGTTATGGCTTTTTATCTGAAAATGCCGAGTTTTGTGATTTGTGCGAAAGCCAAGGTATTGCGTTTATTGGGCCAACTTCAAGCCAAATGCTCGACTTCGGTTTAAAACATACCGCGCGTGAGCTGGCTATTAAAAGCAATGTGCCTTTACTTCCGGGTAGCTCATTACTTGCCAATGAAGCCGAAGCCTTAACTGAAGCAGCCCGTATTGGCTATCCGGTCATGCTGAAAAGTACCGCGGGCGGCGGTGGTATTGGTATGCGTCTGGTCTGGAATGAAACCGAGTTAAAAGATGCCTATCAAACCGTGTCTTATTTAGCGCAAGTCAATTTTAAAGATGCAGGTTTGTATTTAGAAAAATTTGTACAGCATGCACGCCACATCGAAGTACAAATTTTTGGTGATGGGCAAGGGCAAGTTTTAGCGTTGGGTGAGCGTGATTGTTCGGTACAACGCCGTAATCAAAAGGTGATTGAGGAAACACCCGCGCCACACTTAAATGAACAACAACGTGACTACCTCCAAAAAGTTGCGGTTCAACTCATGCAGTCAGTGAACTACCGTTCGGCAGGCACGGTTGAGTTTGTTATGGACACCGAAACCCAAGAATTTTATTTCTTAGAGGTCAACACGCGTTTGCAAGTCGAGCACGGCGTGACCGAGCAAGTATTTGGGGTCGACTTAGTCGAGTGGATGGTTACTTTGGCAAGCGGTGACTGGTCAGCACCAACAGAAAAGTTAGAGCCAACAGGACATTCCATTCAAGTTCGTCTTTATGCCGAAGACCCAATTAAACAGTTCCAGCCGAGTGCAGGCTTACTCACACAGGTTAAATTTGACCCGCAAGCCCGAGTCGAAACATGGGTAGAAACAGGTTCAACAGTGTCGTCTTTTTATGACCCAATGATTGCCAAAATTATTGTGACTGCTGCAACACGAGACCAAGCCATACAGGCAATGAGCGCTAGTCTTGCCAACACACAAGTCGCTGGTATCGAAACCAATCTGGAATATTTACAAAATATTATTGCTTGTGATGTGTTTGCTTTAGGCACTCAAACCACCCGATTTTTAAATACGTTTGAATGGAAAACTCAAAAAATTGAGGTGTTGCAGGCTGGCATTCAAACCTCCATTCAAGATGTAACAGGTCGACTAGGTTATTGGGATGTTGGGGTGCCGCCATCAGGTGCGATTGACCCACTCAGTTTAACTGTGGCAAACCAGCTTCTAGCTAATGAGCCAAATACCGCAGGGCTTGAATGTACCTTGCAAGGGCCAACTTTAAAGTTTCACTGCGACAGCCAAATTGTCATTACGGGTGGTGATATGCCTTCAAAACTTGATGGTGAACTGGTACCGATGTGGCAAACCATCAATGTGAAAAAAGGCCAAGTTTTAAAATGCGGAATTATCCGTTCAGGTTGCCGTAGCTATATTGGTATGAAAGGTGGTTTCGATGTTCCTGAGTATTTAGGGTCACAGGCGACTTTTACTTTGGGGCAGTTTGGTGGGCATGCAGGTCGTAATTTATTAATTGGGGATATGCTGCCAATTACTGAATATTCCGCTCAAACGACCACAGCTCTAGCTCAAGCGCAAATTCCTAGTTTTACCCAAAACTGGGAAATTGCAGTCATGTATGGCCCACATGGCGCACCAGATTTTTTCACCAAACAAGATATTGATACGTTCTTTGCCAATGAGTTCGAAATTCACTACAACTCAAGCCGTACAGGCATTCGTTTAATTGGGCCAAAACCTGAGTGGGCACGTGAAGACGGCGGTGAAGCAGGTTTACACCCATCCAATATTCACGACAACGCTTATGCGATTGGGGCAATTGATTTTACAGGTGATATGCCTATTATTTTGGGACCAGATGGTCCTAGCTTAGGTGGCTTTGTTTGCCCTGCGGTAGTCATTCATTCCGAGCTTTGGAAAATTGGACAACTTAAAGCCGGCGATAAGGTCAAATTTGTACCTGTGAGTTATGCGCAAGCAAAAGCACTCGATCAAAAATATCATCAAAGTTTAACCGCGATTGATACAACCCAGATCGATTTTAACCCAGCTATTCAAGCAGAACCCGATACTTTAAAAGATGCCGTTTTAGCTACTTTAGACGGTGAAGCTGACTTACCAAGCGTGACCTATCGACCAGCAGGAAATAGCTATTTATTGGTGGAATATGGCGAGTTAGTACTCGACCTAAATTTACGCTTCCGTATTCATGCGCTTATGCAATGGGTCAAAGATCAAAACATTCAGGGCATTATCGACCTAACACCGGGTATTCGTTCACTACAAATTCATTTTGATTCGATTCAACTCGATCAACTGGAGCTTTTACAGAAACTTCAACAAGCAGAAGCCGAGTTACCCGATATTCAAAATATGCAGGTGCCTTCACGGACTGTCTATTTGCCTTTGGCTTGGGAAGATTCGCAGACTCAACTTGCAACTGAGCGTTACACACAAATAGTTCGACCAGATGCACCGTGGTGCCCAGATAATGTCGAGTTTATTCGCCGTATTAATGGCTTAGCTTCTAAGCAAGCGGTTAAAGATGTGGTCTATAGTGCGAACTATTTAGTAATGGGGTTAGGCGATGTGTATTTAGGTGCACCCGTTGCGACGCCGCTCGATCCACGCCAACGTTTAGTCACCACAAAATATAACCCTGCGCGAACTTGGACACCTGAAAATGCGGTCGGCATTGGCGGTGCTTATATGTGTGTATACGGTATGGAAGGACCGGGCGGCTATCAGTTCGTTGGCCGTACCACTCAAATGTGGAGCCGTTACCGTAAAAATGCCAACTTCGAAGAAGGCAAACCATGGTTACTGCGCTTTTTTGACCAAGTTAAGTTTTATGAAGTGTCTGAGGCTGAACTTCTGCAAATGCGTGAAGACTTTAACGCAGGCCGACTACAACTTCGCATTGAAGATGGTGTGCTCAACCTAAAAGAATACAACGAGTTTTTAAAAATACATCAAGACAGCATTCAAGCTTTTAAAGACACGCAACAAGCTAATTTCGAGGCTGAACGCCGCCGTTGGCACGAAGCGGGCTTACAAGAATATATCTCTGAAAGCCTAGATGCTGTAGATGAAGGCGAAACCGTAGTGATCCCTGAAGGCGGCTGTGCAGTTGAATCGCACATGCCAGGCTCAATCTGGAAAATTGAATGTGCATCGGGAGATATTGTTGAAGAAGGTGCAACCCTTGCAGTAATTGAAGCGATGAAAATCGAAATTCCAATTATTGCACCCGAACGCATGAAGGTCAAAACCATTACTATTGAAAAAGGACAAACCGTAAAAACGGGGCAAGTGCTATTTACCTTAGCGCCAGTCGCTTAAATCAAAAGAGAGCATCGATATTGATGCTCTCTTTTTTATTATGCTTCGGTCAAATGCTTTAATAATTTATGGCCATGTTCAACAGCTTCTAATTTAATTTTTGACTCTGAGTTACCCGATAAAGGCGATACGTCATAAAGCAAAAATGTGCCGTTTAACTGCATTTGCGTATATTGAATTGAATGTTGAACCGCTTTTAAAAAGCTATCGATTAAGTTTTCTTGGTCGTTCACCATGTTCGCTTCTTTTTGCCCGACCGTCATACTAATAATGACTTTTTTATCTTTTAATTTGTCGCCCTGAGAGCCATAAGCGAACTGATAAGTAAAAACTTCATCAAACCATAACTTCAAAATTGCCGGCATATTAAACCAGAACATTGGATATTGCAGAATAATCGTTTCGTGGCGTAACAACGCTTCTTGTTCAGCGCTGACATCAATTTTATAGTCTGGATAAAGCTGGAAAATATCTCGGACTTCAAGGTCCGGATAGGTTTTTATAAGTTCATTCACTATCGTTTTATTTGCAATTGATTGAGCGTAGTAGGGATGGGCCAAAATAAGTAAAGCCATAATAATGCCTTGTAGCTATAAAAATCATAGTCACTATAATTTTTATAGTATGAGTGTACAATAACTATCAAAGTTGATAGGTGGCGTTAAAAATGACAAATACTGAAAATAAATGTGAAATCAGCATGAATGGAAAAACGTATCCATGTCATATCAGTATGGCTATGGATTTGGTGGGTGGAAAATGGAAAAGCGTTATTTTGTATTATTTAAAAGATGGGCCAAAACGTTTTAATGAAATCAATCAATTAATGCCAACTATCACAGAAATGACTTTAAGCCTTCAACTCAAGCAATTAGAGCAAAGTGGCTTAATCTCTAGAACGGTTTATGGTGAAAAAGCGCCGATTAAGGTGGTGTATGAAATGACTGAATTAGGCCTGTCTTTTAAACCTGTTTTAGAGTCTTTATCGATATGGGCGCATACGATGATTAATCAGGCATAAGACTAAAAAATATTAAAATATTGAATAGATTAGACTATGTGCGTGTGAATGAGGCATTTATTTCTTTTATTTTCACACAATTTAAAAAAGAGTTATTAAAAATGAATGGTAATGAGTCTACTTTAATTAAACAAGATTTTCCTGTTTCTTGGATGTATAAGTCAGGCAATGTTGAGTATTTATCTATTCCATATATTCATGGTGACATTTGTATCTTTGGACTGCCTTTAAGTGAGGTTGATAATGAATTCACGGTAACAGACTTTCCCAAAAAAACTAGAACAATTTATTCACTTTGTTCTACTAAATTTTATCCTTATCTTAACCGTATGATTGAATTAGAGTTAAATGAAAAAGTAGAATTTATGTTGATAGGTTTACAGCATGAATATATTGATTTTAATAAGAGTTTTTTTGATGACTTTAGTGAAATTAGCAAAGCTTTAAGTAAAAAATACTTTCCTAAATTAAAAGTGTTCAAATATGGATTTGATGAACTCTATGTTAATGAGTGCAGAATATATCCTAATTTAGGTGACATCACAGAAATTATAGAGAAAATGCCCGCTTTAGAGATATTAGAGATTAATGGAGCATTTGAATTAACAAAGCCTTTAAATTTCAAATATTTAAAATCATTGTCTATAGAGGTGGATTTAGGTATTGAAGACTGCAACGATGTTATGGCAATTAGCCAAACCACCCTTGATTTTATAATGAGTTCAAAAATTAGTGAACTAGAAAATTTTGAACTCATTATTAATAATAATGACTTGAAATATAATCTAAATTTAGAACTTTTTAAAAGTTTAGACTTAAATAAATTAAACAAAGTTTCTATATCTGGAAGCTTTCAAAAAGATTTAGAAGTTGAAATCTATAATTTATTGAGTAGCAAAGTTAAAAATATACGGATTAATAAATGATTTCTCTAATTTTGTTGCTGTTTAATTTGCGTTAAAAGCTAATGATAATATTTAAAGCCCCATCCCTGTGCATGGGGCTTTTTCTGCCCAAAAATCACTCACAAATTTCTGCCAAACCCATCAAAACTAACCTCAAAAACTGGCACATTTTCTGCATCTCTTACCAGTAATACAAAAACTGAATTTGGTAATACCAAACTAGAGGTGCGATATGAACGATGTAAAACCTGTGGTTCAACCAAAGCCAACTTTAAAAGCCTTTTTAGTCGAATTGCTTAGTGTACGTGCAGGCGTATATATCAAGCAAAACAATCAGCCGCCTAAAACAAAAGGATAAGACTGTGGCAAAACAAAAGTTGGCTCGAATCAGTATTACCGTACCTGAAACGACACTTAACGCACTCGACCAAAAAATTGTCGAGCAGAACTATGAAAGCCGCTCGCAAGCCATTGTCGACATGATTAATAAGCACCTGATTGCAGAGCAAGCACAGGCCAATGAAGTCATGGTGGGCACATTAACGCTACTTTACGACGCTAGCCAAATGACCTTGCGCAATCAATTGGTCGATTTACAACAACAGTTTTTAGCACAGGTGATTAGTTCACTTCATATCCAGCTCGACCAACAAAAAATATTGCAAGTCATGTTAATGCAGGGCGCGAGTTCTGAGCTTAGACAAATTAGCCAGCAATTTATTGTGTTGAAAGGGGTGATTAAAGGGCATTTAGAACTGATGGATGCTGTCATGCCGCCTATACAGCAAAATGACTAAATGAGGAGTAGCGTGTTGAAGAATTTATGGACCATCCAAGACTGGAAAACAGCATATCAAAACGGGCAAATCCATCTTAAGGATCTGCTTGGCTATGTGGCAGAAGTTAAAAATGATGATCATACGTGGATTGAAATTGCATCGAAGGAGCAGATTCAATCGCAAATTGATATTTTAAAAGACCAGAATATTGCTGACTTACCTCTATACGGTGTGCCATTTGCAGTTAAAGACAACATTGATGTCGCTGACTTTCACACCACTGCTGCCTGTAAAGAAGTTGAATATTTAGCGACACAAGATGCTGCCGTAGTAGCCAAGCTAAAAAAAGCAGGGGCGATTGTGGTTGGTAAAACTAACCTCGATCAGTTTGCAACGGGACTAGTTGGCGTTCGCTCTCCATACGGTGCAGTAAAAAATAGTTTTAACCCTGAATATATCAGCGGTGGATCAAGCTCTGGTTCTTCGGTAGTGGTTGCCAACGGCATTGTGCCTTTTAGTTTAGGGACAGATACGGCGGGCTCAGGACGTGTTCCTGCGGGTCATAACAATATTGTGGGCCTTAAACCAACAAAGGGCTGGTTTTCTACCACAGGTTTAATTCCTGCATGTCGAACCATTGATGTCATTTCTATTTTTGCGCTGTATATTGATGATGCTTGGGCAGTCGCCAGTTTAATGCAGGGCTACGATGAAACAGATGAATATTCACGAGCACATCCAGCCAATGTACCAAATCAATTTTCTAAACGAAAAATTGCTATTCCTGCTCAGCTTGAGTTTTATGGTGATATTGAATCTGAAAAGGCCTTTTTAATTGCAATTGAGCGCTTAAAAAAACTGGGCTATGACGTTGAGAGTATTGATTTCAGCGCGTTTAATGAGCTTGCTGCCGCACTGTATAACGATGCTTGGGTAGCAGAAAGAACAGTCGCCGTTGAACGCATGACAACACGTGAAAAGGCTCATCCAGTCATTGCTCAAATTATTGCGCAGGTAGATAAATTCAAGGCAACAGATGCACTTCAAGCCGAATATAACCGCGCCGTACTTGCTCGAAAAATTAATTTGGCTTTACAACCTTTTGATGCCTTGATGGTTCCGACAGCGCCAACCATTTACACCATTGCTGAAGTTGAAGCCGACCCATTGACTAAAAATGCGCACATGGGAGCGTATACCAACTTTGTTAATTTTGCTGATCTTTCGGCTTTAGCTTTGCCAAATGTACTTCGTGAAGACGGCCTACCAAGCGGGGTAACCTTTATTGCACCAGCTTGGCATGATCAGGCACTCGCCAATTTTGCGCAGCTTTGGCAAACCGAAACATCGCTGAGTTTAGGTAAATCAACTCAACATTATCAAAAAAGTCTAGAGATCCAGTCAAATCATTCAGTACAGCTAGCTGTAGTCGGAGCGCATTTAACAGGCATGCCACTTAATTTTCAGCTCACTAGCCGTAATGCCACTTTGCTCAAGAAAACACAGACCGCAGAGACTTATAAACTTTTTGCCTTAAAAAATACCACGCCACCAAAACCAGGGCTGCAATTCGATGAAGCAGGGACATCTATTGAAGTCGAAGTGTGGGATGTTCCTTTAGCAAATTTTGGAGCCATTGTGGCTGAAGTACCTGCACCACTTGGTATTGGGAACCTGAAACTAAAAGATGGAACATGGGTCAAAGGCTTTATTTGCGAAGCGTATGCCATTCAAGATGCAACCGATATTAGTCATTTTGGAGGCTGGCGAGCTTACATACAGTCACTCAATCAAACCGCTCAAAGTGTTGTTAGTAAAAATGTTGGGGAAGTTTCTATATGATTAAAAAAGCGTTTTTATCCGTATCTATTTTATCGGCAGTTGTATTGGGTGGTTGTGACAATACCGCTAAAGTGCCTGAGGCTAAACAAGACGCTCAGGCAGCCGCAAATACAAAACCAATTACCATCGGATATAGTGATTGGCCGGGCTGGGTGGCTTGGCAAGTGGCTATTGAAAAAGGCTGGTTAAAAGAAGCAGGGTTAAATGTAGAGTTTAAATGGTTTGATTATTCCGCGTCGCTTTCGGCTTTTTCGGCAAATCAGCTCGATGCTGTGTTGGTCACCAATGGTGATAACTTGGTAACAGCTTCGGGTGGTATGCAAGGCATGATGATTTTGGCAACGGATTATTCTGCGGGCAATGATGTCATTATTGCAAAAGAGGGCATTAATACCATTCAAGACTTAAAAGGAAAATCGATCGGTGTCGAAAAAGGCTTGGTTGACCATCTTTTACTAGCAACAGCTTTAACCGACCATAACATTAAAGCGAATGAGGTGAAGCTGGTAAATTCAGCGACGAACCAATTACCTCAAGTGTTTAATAGCCCCGATATTTCCGCGATTGCTGTTTGGCAACCTGTTGCAGGTCAGGCATTAAAAGCAGTGGCAGGTTCTAAAATTATCTATACCTCTAAAGACAAGCCGGGTTTAATTTACGACACCTTAACAGTCAACATGAGCCACTTAACTGCTCATCAAGAAGAATGGAAAAAAATCATTCAGGTGTGGGATAAAACCGTTAAATATATTAATGACCCTGCAACCCATGCCGATGCGGTTAAAATCATGGCAAACCGTTCAGGGGTTGACCCAAAACAATATGAGTTAATGGTCAGCGGTACGCATTTATTAGATATCAATGCCAATAAAAAAGTATTTACTAAATCTCAAGGCTTTGACTCGATTTATGGCTCTAGCTATCACGTCAATAAATTTAATGTCGAAAACGGTATTTATAAAACCGAACAAAATGTAGATGGGCTGATTTATCCAACACTCATAGAGCAACTTAAATAAACCCCATAAATCAAAAAGCCCAAGTTGAACTTGGGCTTTTTTGTGTTTGGCTTATTTTTCTGTACTGACTTGAGTCATACGCGGTATTTTTGGTAAGTCTTGCAACGCAGGGTCAAGCTCGTCTTCTTCAGCGTGAACCAGATAATCAACTCGTGCCCGAAGTTGTTTGAACTCAGATGTACTCATTAAATCGAGTGAACGTGGACGAGGTAAATTAACTTCAATAATTTCCTTAATTTCACCGGGGTTGGCTTTGAGTGCCACAATTCGGTCTGCCAGTAAAATGGCTTCATCCATGTCATGGGTTACAAAAATAATGGTGATATCAATGTTTTGCCATAAATCCATCAAGTGCTTTTGCATTTTTTGACGAGTGTGCGGGTCGAGCGCACCAAAAGGTTCATCCATGAGTAAAATTTTAGGTTGATTAACCAAAGCTCTAGCAATCGCAACGCGCTGTTTCATACCACCAGAAAGTTGATGTGGATACTGATTTTCATATTTTTCTAAACCAATAATATTAATCCATTCACGTGCTTGAGCTTCGGCTGTCATTTGACTCGCGCCGCGCATTTGAGGACCAAACATCACGTTTTCTTTTACGGTTTTCCAAGGGAAAAGGGTATAGCCCTGAAATACCATGCCGCGTTCAGGGCATGGTCCCGTAATGCATTCGCCGTCTACTAAAACCTCTCCACTATGATATGGGTCTAAACCCGCAATGACACGGCTCAGTGTCGATTTACCGCAGCCAGAAGGACCAATTACGCAAATAAATTCTCTTTTATGAACTTTTAAATCGAGCTTATTTAAAACAGTGCGTTCGCTTTGACCATGCTTAAAGACTTGGCTCCTTACAGGAAGTAAAGATATTCCCAAACCTGTTTCGACACTGACTAAAACACTTTCTAAACTACTGCCTGTAAAAGCAATATACCAACGTTTCCGTTCTCGCTCTAAGGTTTCAAACATTTCGTCTCGATAAAGTCCACCTTGGGGAAAAGTTACTAAACGAATGGGATCGGTTATGGATGTAATCGTATTTTCACTTTCAAACCAAGCCATTTCTTCAGGAAAAGATGCATAGCAATCAGCACTGGCAGCAGGCTCTTTCACGATAACAATATCCAGTTCACCATTTCGGTAACGCTCTGTTAGGTTACGGCTTAGACCAGAAGTAACATCTAAGCGAATAGACCGATGGGCTTGCGCGAACATGCCAAAAATTTCTGCCATAACAGTACTCATCATATCTTCTGGTAAGCCAATCCGAATAGGAATACTACCTGCTGGATCTTTTAAAACAGCTTCTGCTTCTTGTTGAAGTGTCAAAATTCTTTGAGCATAACCAATTAAATATTCACCTGAGGCAGTCAATTGTAAAGGTCGTGATGTACGATCAATGAGAGTATGACCAACAGATTCTTCAAGACGTGCCAATTGCTGACTAATCGTTGATTGTGTCAGATGTAACTTATCAGCAGCGATGGTAAAACTGCCACTTTCAAAAATAGTCACGAATGCACGAAGAAGACGAGGGTCAAACATAAGAATTATCACCAACAATGCAAAAAGCACAATAAATAAGTATTTATAATCTTAATACAATCGATTAAATAATTTAATTTCCAAATACTTTTAAGCACATTTATTCTAGTTCCAAATTGTTCTGCTCTTAAAGCTTACTTAGAGTTTTTCATACCTAAGTTTCTTATCTAGATAATTGGATCATTGCTACAGCATGTACATTCAAGTGAATACTGTGAAATTGAAAGTTACTTCTTTTAGTCGGCGCAAAGTGGGTTGAGGATAAATGATGAAAGAAAATCAAATGTTTTTACGCCAAGCGTTAGAACTTGCTTATCACAATGTTGAAAAAGGCGGCAGACCATTTGGAGCAGTAATTGTAAAAGATGGGAAAGTAATTGCTTCTGGCGTAAATCAGATTTTAACAACCAATGACCCGACGGCTCATGCTGAATTACTTGCAATTCGTGCAGCTAGCCAAGTTCTAGGAACTGCAAATTTAGAAGGTTGTTCTGTGTTTGCAAGTGGGCATCCATGTCCTATGTGTATGGCCGCAATGCGTTTAGCAGGTATAAAAACAGTTCATTATGCTTATTCTAATGAAGACGGAAAACCTTTTGGTTTATCTACAACTGAAATATATGCTGATCTTGCAAAACCCTTTGCTGAGCAGTCTATGAAAATTGAATATGTACCTGTTCGATTTGAAGGCCGTACCGATCTTTACGTACTGTGGAAGAATTATCAAAGCAATCAGTCAGGCCTAAAGTAATGAATCAGTCTGGAGCTTCTTTTGCTCGATCCATGCTTATCGTTACAGTCGCCTTGGTTGGACTCAATTTAAGACCTTTTATGACAAGCATTGGTCCATTAGTCTCCAGTATCCGAGCAGGCACTGGGTTGAGTCTACAAGGAATAGCTTTACTCACTTTATTGCCGATGATGTTAATGGGAGTCATTGCATTTATTGGTCCAATCGTACAAAGCATAGTTGGCGAGCGCAGAGTTGTTTTGGGTGCTTTACTGACTATTTGTATTGGATGTGGCCTTAGATTTTTATTTCCTACAGCTGAGGGTTTAATTATCAGTGCGGTTGTGATCGGTTTAGGCGTCGCGCTGATACAAGCAGCTTTTCCAGGCATTATCAAAAGAGAGTTTAGTCAACATATTGGACCGATGATGGGACTTTATTCCGCTATGCTTATGGGGGGCGGTGCATTAGGCGCATGGTTAGCGCCTGTGGTCTCAAATATAATGGGTTTATGGCCTGTGGGATTGGCTTTCTTTGCTCTACCAGCTGTATTGGCATTAATCTCAACATTTATTTTTTTACCCTCTATCGTAAGTTTGAATGTATCTGCAGCACCTGTAAAGACGTTGCTTAAGAAACCTAGAACATGGTTATTAATGCTGTGTTTTGGGCTTGTTAATGGTGGTTATTCTTCGGTTGTTGCTTGGTTAGCACCGTCTTTTCAAGATCATGGTTGGAGTAGTGGACAAAGTGGAAAATTGCTCGCTTTACTTGCTTTAAGCCAAGCAGCATCGGCACTGATTTTGCCTATTTTAGCTAGACAATATAAAGATCGCCGTCCATGGCTATGGTTTACTCTATTCATGCAATTTGCTGGTTTTTCTGGACTTGCATTTGTGCCCGAGTTTGCATCTATTTTATGGGCAATTTGTTTAGGGGTTGGCTTGGGAGGCTGTTTTGCTCTAACACTTATTGTTGCACTTGACCATTTTGAAGAACCTAGCAATGCAGGAGCTTTATCTGCACTTATGCAAGGGGGTGGTTTTTTACTTGCGGCTATACCACCTTGGCTAGTCGCAGCATTACACGACTTTACAGGGACTTATAAAGCGGGATGGATTTTTCATCTATGTAGTGTGATACTGGTGATAGTTTTAGTGATAAGACTAGCACCTAAAAGTTATCGCAAAATTCGCCTATAAATTTTTATGTGAGTAGAGAATATTACATATCTAAAGAAATACGATTTAGTTGCAAAGAAGATTAAAGAATAGTGATAGGATGATTCTGAAATTTTTAGATTTGAAATGAATAAAACAATATTTGATTTTTATGACATCTACTTTGAAAAAAATTGCCTTACTTAAACAAGGCTTAGGAAAAAATAGTCCATTTGCGACAGGAGTAGATGGAACCTTACAGGCGATTGAACATTTAGGATATGTGCAGATTGATACCATCTCTGTGGTTGAGCGTGCTCATCACCATATATTATGGAACCGAGTGCGTGACTATGAGTTAAGCCATTTAAATAGTTTGGTTCGCGAACGTCAGATTTTCGAATATTGGTATCATGCGGCGTCTTATCTTCCTATGAAAGATTATCGCTATGCTTTACCTGCCATGATGTCGGTTAAGAAAGGGGAAAGCCGTTATTTCAATAGAGGTGATCAACACCTGATGAATGAAATATTGGCGCGTGTTCGTGCTGAAGGTAAAATTCGATTACGTGATATTGACAAGAAAAATAAAAAAAGTTTAGGGAATTGGTGGAATACAGGTCCGGGACGCCGTGCTTTTGAGCAGTTATATATGCAAGGCGATCTGATGATTTGTGAGCGTAACGGTATGGAAAAAGTTTATGATTTGACAGAGCGTTGCTTGCCTGAAAATATTGATTTAACAATGCCTACGCTTTACGAATATGCGCAGTATTTATTTACTAATACGCTTCGAGCACATGGGGCATTTACATGGAAACAATTAGTTCATTTAAAGAAAAATGATTTAAAAGATGCTATGCGTGTTGTGCTCAAAGAGCAGGTTGATGCTGGTATTGTATCAGCGGTTAAAGTTGCTGACGGTCAAACCCTATATGTAGATGTAGCAGCAATAGAGCAAAAAGTGGATAGTGAATTTGGTTTAAAAATACTTTCACCATTTGATAACTCGCTTATTCATCGTGACCGCTTAACTTCTTTATTCGAATTTGATTATCGGATCGAATGCTATGTACCAGCAGCCAAACGGGTATTTGGATATTTCTGTTTACCTATTCTCTATCAAGATGAGTTGGTCGGCCGAATTGACTGTAAAGCGCATCGGAGTGTGAAAGAGTTAGAGGTAATTAGCTTACATTTAGAAAAAACAGTGAAAGATAAAGAGCATTTCTTTTTCGAGTTAGAGCAAGAACTCAAACTTTTCGCAGCATTTAACCAATGTTTAACTGTTAATGATAAAGTAAGTAAGTTTATTCGCAGCAAGAATTAAATAAACATTATTCTAGGTTTAAAAATAAAACACCAAAAGAATTAAGGCTTTTGGTGTTTTTACTTGTTAGGTTAAAGACATACGATATTGAATAATGCCGGGCTTTTGTGCAATCCAGTCGTAGAGTTTTTGTGCTTTTTGATTGCTTTCTTGAGTATGCCAATATAAACGTTCACAGCTATGTTGGGTGGCTTGCTTCTGGACATACTCAATAAGTTGTTTACCAATGTGTCGTCCACGAACTTCAGGTGATACATACAGATCTTCTAAATAACAGTAGTTATTTTCTGCCCAAGTAGACCGATGAAACATATAAGTGACAAAACCTAAGATACCTTGTTTATTTTTGGCAACAGCACAATAAATGGGTTCTTTTTCATCGAAAAAACGATCCCAAGTCATTTTTGTGATATGGAGGGGTAAATTGACCTGATAGAAATTTTGATAGGCAACCCAATATTCTAACCATTGAGTATAGTCTTGTTGTTGAACTGGCGAGACTTTGATTATTTCATTTTGAATCATAATTACACTTCATTCTGACTGATTGATGAAATTATATGTTGGATATAAATAGTTTATAGAAACATTAAAGTATTAAAAACTAACACAATAAATCTAATGAGAAAAGAAATTGCTTATTTTTATGACTTTTTAAAATAAAAAAATTTTATTAATATTATTTTAAGCTAACTTAATTATTATAAAAACATCAAAGCTCGTCTAAGTACACCTTTTAGCCACATTCTCCAGATGTGGCTCTTTTTATTTAAGGTTAAAAATTTAGAAAATGAAATAAATATAATTAACTTATTTATTTTTAAATAGCTAGAGAGATTTTTAATCTTCTTCCATAGCATTACTATAAAACTTAACACCAAGTTTAATACGATCTCGGCCATTACTCATACGCCAGCGATTTGTATCACGTAAAGAATAGACACAACCACAATATTCTTGCTGATAGAATTCTTCACGCTTACTAATTTCAATCATACGGCTAGAGCCACCATTTTTTCGCCAGTTGTAGTCCCAGTACTGGATTTCTGGATAGTGTGAAGCAGCGCGAATCCCGCAATCGTTGATTTGTGCCATATTTTTCCATCTTGAAATGCCTAAAGAACTACTGATTAAGCTAAAACCATGTTCATAAGCGTATAAAGCAGTACGCTCAAAGCGCATATCAAAACACATGGTACATCGGATACCACGTTCAGGTTCATTTTCCATTCCTTTAGCACGAGCAAACCAATTGTCTGTGTCATAATCTGCATCAATAAACGGAATATTATGTTTCTCTGCGAATCGAATATTTTCGTCTTTACGAATGAGATATTCTTTCACTGGATGGATATTAGGATTATAAAAGAATATAGAAAAGTCTATATTGGACTCAATTAATGCTTCCATGACTTCTCCAGAACAGGGAGCACAACATGAATGAAGTAATAATTTATTATGTCCTAAAGGAAGTTCAAGTTTTTGTCTCTGAGTAGTCATAAGGAAAAAATCAAGATATATTTCTATATATTCTAAGTTTTTTAAATAAATATAGGAGTGAATTTTTTTCAATTCAAGATGAAAAATATTTAATTATTGATTTTAATATAGTTCTTAAAAAATAATTTAAATTATTTTTTATTTTATATAATAATATAAATATTATGTTTATGTAATTTTATAAGTATTAAGTTTGATTTTAAAATATTTGATCTAATTGAAAATGATAATTATTTTATATTCTGTTAACTATTTGTCTTTTATATATTTATTTTTTATAATTTGACAGCCAATTAGTGTGATAAACGTCACAAATAAGTATTATTTTTTAATTTTAAATATTTTTTTAGATTTATATTTTTATTAAATTTATACTAAAACAGTTATTCTATTTTTTAATTTGAGTATGTGATATTTTAAGATATGGACGATTGGCAATGTAAGTATTGTAATGGTTACATTATGGTTAATCATTCAAATATAGAGGTAGGGGAAAAAGTTTACTTTTTGGTATATAAATTTGATGCAAAAAATGAAAGAAAAAAGCTATATAAAAAAGGAACAGTGATTGCACGCTGTGATAATATTTTACATATTGAATCGAGAAAAAAGACATATAAAATAGAAGAAGCTAAAGTCTATCCACTCGGCGCACCTATGCCATTTGTTTACAATATGTTTTGGGTTTGTGGCTGTGAAAATAGACCATAGTATTTTGTTTTATATGGCCTGACCTGAAGTATTAATTTAAACAAGTTGATTGTTTTTTGTTCATTTTTGGATATATATTCTTAATTCATTCTAGTAGTTTAAAATTTAGATAAATATTCGGTGGTGTTTTAAAAAGTATGCTGACATTAAATGAAGCCATTATTGATGTAAAAGAAGGTTAAGTCGAAGGCTTTAAAATGGTTTTCAAGCTTTTTGGAGAAATTGCAACTTCTTCTAAAACCACGCCTTATTCGATGCCTTATTTTGCAATTATTACCTTCAATTCCTACAGTAAACAACTTACCAATACTTTGCTTGCAGTTTTTAAAAGCAGTGATGAAACTGTCCCAATGATCACTTGCAATTCGGGTGTAGTGAATACCTAATTGTTTAAGCTTTGTCTTCAACCTTTGGACTGTAGCTAAATCTCTCTTACCCCAAACATAAGCAACAATCTCACCTGTTTCTCGATGGTAGGCGTAAATAAGCCATTGTTTATTA
>NZ_JEYB01000025.1:0-52924 GCF_000582255.1 Acinetobacter sp. 1566109
TAATGGAATCTATTTTGCCTATGCTTTATTAACTGGCCATTTCGTAGATCAGTTTCAAGTTCTCAATCAGTAAATTTCTTTTCAAAATCTAGCTCATATTGATGAATGAGCTTGTTTCGCTTTTGTCAAAATTACAACAAGATTCTCAAAATTCAATGTTATAGTATGCGGGCATAAAAGTGCAGGAATGATTGCCATTATGAATAATAAAACTCCTCTCTCGACTCAGTCACTCATTGAAGTGAAAAATTTGAGTTTTAATCGAGGGGAACGCGTCATTTATGACAATATTAGTTTAAATATACGTCGAGGCCAGATTACGGCCATCATGGGACCATCTGGTACAGGTAAAACGACTTTATTACGTCTGATTGGTGGGCAGCTTGTTCCCGATCATGGTGAAGTTTTGCTTGATGGTAAAGATATTGCTCAAATGTCACGTCAGGAATTGTTTGCAGCGCGTGCACGTATGGGAATGCTATTCCAAAGTGGTGCTTTATTTACCGATATGTCGGTGTATGAAAATGTCGCTTTTCCAATTCGTGCGCATACTAAGCTTTCTGAAAATCTGATTGCTGAACTGGTCGCTTTAAAGCTTGAGTCTGTTGGCCTGCGTGGAACAGAACAGCTTATGCCTACTGAGCTATCGGGTGGTATGAATCGACGAGTTGCTTTAGCTCGTGCAATTGCGCTTGATCCAGATTTAATTATGTATGACGAACCTTTTGCAGGGCAGGACCCGATTGTAAAAGGTGTTTTAACACGTCTCATACGCTCATTACGAGAAGCTTTGGATTTAACCACCATTATTGTTTCGCATGATGTTCCTGAAACCCTATCTATTGCCGATTACATTTATGTTGTGGCAGAAGGAAAAATTCAAGGGGAAGGAACACCAGAAGAATTGCAAAAATATGCTTCTCCATTTGTAAAACAGTTCTTAACTGGTTCTGCAGAAGGTCCGGTTGAGTACCAGTTTAGCCACCAAGCTTATTTAGATAACGAGGTTCGTCCATGAATACGATTGCCTGGTTAGGTAGACTCGTTATTGAGCGGATTCGAGGGATTGGTGTTGCGGCACTGATGCTCTTACAAATTATTTTTTCATTACCTTCAGCAGGCGGTTTTGGACGTTTCGTCTATCAAATGCATCGTGTAGGGGTAATGTCTTTACTTATTATCACGGTATCAGGTTTATTTATTGGTCTGGTACTCGGATTGCAAGGCTACTCAATATTGGTCAATGTTGGTAGTGAATCAATGCTAGGCACTATGGTGTCTTTAACCTTACTGCGTGAGCTTGCACCAGTTGTTGCTGCTTTACTATTTGCTGGACGAGCAGGTTCTGCATTAACTGCTGAAATTGGTTCAATGAAACAAAGTGAACAGCTTGCCAGTATGGAAATGATTGGTGTTGACCCTTTAAAGCAAATCGTATCACCACGTCTTTGGGCTGGCATAGTCAGTTTGCCAATGTTAACTGTTATCTTTGCTGCGATTGGTATCGTTGGCGGTAAATTGGTTGGTGTTGACTTTCTTGGCGTTGATGAAGGCTCCTTCTGGAGTGGTATGCAAAATAATGTTCAATTTGGCCATGACGTTGTAAATGGCATCATTAAGAGCATTGTATTTGCTTTACTTTGTACATGGATTGCTGTTTTCCAAGGGTATGCATGTGATCCAACACCTGAAGGCATTGCAACGGCAATGACCCGAACGGTTGTATATTCTTCATTATGTGTTTTAGGTTTTGATTTCGTGTTGACTGCGGTCATGTTCGGAGGGATTTAATGAAATCACGTACTAGTGAGCTGGCCGTAGGTATCTTTGTCATTATCTTCGGTATTGCTTTATTCTTTTTAGCGATGAAAGTAAGTGGTTTGGTAGGTACAAACTTGAGCGAAGGTTACACCATGAAAGCTCAGTTTGATAATGTTAACGGACTTAAACCACGTGCTAAAGTAACGATGAGCGGTGTAACAATTGGTCGTGTTGATTCAATCACGCTTGATCCGGTTACACGTTTAGCTACAGTAACTTTTGATCTTGATGGAAAACTGACAAGTTTTAATGCTGAACAGTTAAAAGAAGTTCAAAAAAATGCTTTAGACGAATTACGTTATAGTTCTGATTATACGCAAGCGACTCCAGCGCAACAAAAAACAATGGAACAGCAACTGATCAGTAACATGTCATCCATCACCAGTATTGATGAAGATGCTTATATAATGGTTGCAACCAATGGTTTATTGGGTGAGAAATATTTAAAAATCGTACCGGGTGGTGGTCTTAACTACCTTAAACGTGGCGATACAATTTCTAATACCCAAGGAACGATGGATTTAGAAGATTTAATTAGTAAATTTATTACTGGTGGTGGCGCAGGTAAAGTTGCCGCTGGTTCATCATCCTCAGCAGAAGAAAAAGCTCCTGCAAGTACTGACAGCAGCGCACAGCCGTCATTTGTTGAGTAAGAGATTATTTGAAGGAGTGGTTCCAGGTGAATAAGTTGTTTAAACAAACCCTGACAGCAAGTGTTTTGTCTACTATGATTGCTGGTACAGCTTTTGCTGCACCTTCAGAAGCACCACCTGATTTTATTAAGCGTGTTGCTGATGGTTTGATTGCTCGTTTAAAAACAGATCATGCCAAGTTGCAAAACAACCCTGCTTTAGTTAAATCAATCATACGTCAAAATTTAGATCCGTATGTTGACTCACAAGCGTTCACTCGTATTGTGATGGGTACTTATGCGACAAACCAGTATAGTACGGCTGCACAGCGTGCTCAGTTTGAAACAAACTTCCGTAATACATTAATTGAGAATTACGGTAGTGCATTTGCTAAGTATACAAACCAGACTTACACCATGCGTCCTTATAAAGCGACTGCAGGCAAAAACCCTGTTGTAACTTTAGACTTCAACCACAATGGCGATAAAATTCCTGTGTCGTTCCAGTTGGCTGACAAAGGTTCGCAGTGGAAAATCCGTAACATCAATGTTTCTGGTATTGATTTAGGATTACAGTTCCGCAACCAGTTTGCTGCAACTGTTAAGCGTAATGGTGGCGATTTAAATAAAGCAATTGCTACGTTCCAACCTGATGCAGATGCTGCTGTTAATCAGAACAAACAAAAATAAGTAGGTGAAGAGTGGTTCAGTATCTTAACCAAGAGTTAGTTGTTTCAGGCAAAATCGATTTTGAAAATGCTGAACAACAATATCAAGCTGGATTGGCAATTATTAAAAAGCAGACTAGCTTTCCTCTAATTGTTGATTTAAAACAGCTTGAGCATGGTAATACGTTAGCATTGGCGGTGTTAGTTCAATGGTTACGTCAGACGCCACAGAAGTCTGGATTACATTTTAAAAATGTTCCAGAGAAGATGCTGAAAATCATTCAAGCTTGCCATTTGCAAGAAGATCTACATTTGGTCTGATTATGCAAAGATAAAAAAAGCACCTAAATTTAGGTGCTTTTTTTATATAAAGGATTGGTGAATATGGACAGGCTTTAAATCCACTTTTTCCAGCGGAAATAAATGATAGGGCCAATAAAAAAGCCAATAATGATTAATAAGACTGCGATAAAACTACTTTTACCATGAGCAAAAGGCAATACTTCGGTGTTCATACCATAGATACTCGCGATCAGCATTGGTGGCGCTAACATACTTGGTAAAATCGAGAATCGACGAATCGTATCGTTTTGCTCAGTGTTAATGAACCCAGACGTTGTATCAAGCAAGAATCGTACTTTTTGGAATAAGAAAGCATCATGTTCTACAAGTGAACGAACGTCTTCACTGAGCTCTCGGATATCTGCATCGTAGATATGACTGCCTAAAGCACGTGGACGAGATAAAAACGTTAAGACTCTTCGTAAATCAATTAAACACAGTTGAGCTTTTCCAAGCATGTCTTCTTGTTGAGCCAAGCGGGTAATCATGTCATCAAGGTCTAAAATCTTCTCACGTTGATGGTTGTTGAGCACCTCAGTAGAGTATTTTTCTAGATCCTTGTGGATATCTTCTAAGATATCCGCAAGCTCATCCAGTTTTGCTTCAAGCAAGCCTAATAAAATCCAAGTTGGATCTTTGTAATCCATTTCATAGTCATTACGACGAGCTCGCGCACGAAATGCACGAAATGCAACTAGCTTCTCACCACGCAAAGTAAATAAGCGATCTTTATGTAAAATAAATGCTACGGTTTGCACCATGGCAAGCATATGGGATGAATCTTCCGCATCTCCATCAACCTGATAATTTTTATTTTTCGTTAAAAAATAGGTGCTGATATGCAAAATGCCGTCATCATCACGGTAGAATCGAGCAGAAGATGAAATGTCTTCTAGCGACTTTAGTGTGGGTAAGTTCTGATCGTAGGCATCTAAGACCCATTGTTGTTCTTCTTGAGAGGGTGCAATTAGATCAAGCCATACTAATTCGGGATGTAGATCAAATCCACCGTTGATGGTGGCATCTTCCAGACTTCCGCGTTCTGTGGCATAAAAGGCTTCAAGCATGTGTCTTTTTTCCTCACGCAGTCTGATGGAAATTGATGGGTGTATTTTAGACAAGGATTTGCCGAAAAACACTTGCCAATACGCTATTTTGCAAAAAAAAACTCTGTCGATAGTCTAGTTTGTCAGCATGACAGTTCAATAAAACGGTTTTTATACTATGAATTCAATTTGTATTTTCTGTGGTTCATCTTTAGGTTCAGACCCAATCTTTCAACAAATTGCTCAATTAACCGGTCAAACTATTGCTAAACAAGGTAAAACTCTTGTTTATGGTGGTGGACGTTCGGGTTTAATGGGCGTTGTCGCTGATAGTGCTTTACAAGCCGGTGGACAAGTCATTGGCGTCATTCCTCGTGCTTTAGTCGATCGCGAGTTAGCTCATCCCGGGCTGACAAGACTATATGTCGTCGAGAATATGCATGAGCGTAAGACCAAAATGGCAGATCTATCGGACGGTTTTATTGCTTTACCAGGTGGGGCAGGTACATTGGAAGAAATCTTTGAACAATGGACATGGGCACAATTAGGTATTCATCAAAAGCCGTGTGCTTTTCTAAATGTAGCGGGCTTTTATGAAGATTTGCTTAAAATGGTTCAAGGAACTGTAGATAAAGGTTTTAGCCAAGCAAGGTTTGCCGACAAATTGATCGCTTCGGATAAAATTGAGGATATTCTTCAGCAATTTGAACAATATCAGCCGCCTGCTCCGAAATGGACAAATGCGGATGTTCAACCATAAATGAGGTTAGATAGGTGAAAACAATTACGGTCGCCGCTGCGGTGATCTTAAATGAACAAAATGAATTATTGCTTGTTAGAAAGCGTAATACACAGGCTTTTATGCAAGTAGGCGGTAAACTGGAGCCGAATGAGGCTCCGGAAACTGCTATACAACGTGAAATCTTGGAAGAAATAGGTAGCTCGTGTGTAATAGAGCGGTTTATAGGCCGTTTTGAGACAGCAGCAGCCAATGAACCAGATCATACGCTGATTAGTCATTTATATTTAGTTCGTTTGAAACAGTCTCCACAAATTGCAGCCGAGATTGCTGAAATGAAGTGGATAAAATTTAATGATTCCGAGACAAAACTTGCGCCATTAACCAAAGAAATTGTAATTCCATGGTGTGAGCAGAACTTATCTACAACTCTATAATTTTAATATGATGTAGATGAGGCAGCAGCTAGGCAACTTGCATAAATAGATGTGCACCCTAGCTGTTTTAGTGCCTGACTTAAAGCGTGAATTGAACTTCCTGTTGTGATTACATCATCAATAATCAGCACACGACGGTAACGCCGTTTTTCTTGAGTCATCGCAACAAATTGCTGTTCAATATTTTCAAATCTTTCGAGGCGAGACAATCCTTTTTGAGAGCGTTCATTTAGGCGCTGCACAGGCTGCCAAACAGGTATTTTTAATTGTTTACTTAAAAGTTTGGCGAGTAATAAGGATTGATTAAAACCACGTTCAGTTAAGCGTTGTTTAGAAATAGGCATAGGTACTATGGCTTGTACCTTAGGAAATTTTATTTGCTGTAAGACCTCGGCAAGTAAGGTTTGATAGTGTAATTTTTGTTCATATTTGAACTGCTGAATTATGCGATTAATTGGATATGCGTAGTGGCAAGCCACAAGAACAGATTGATCATTGCGCTGAACTGTTTGCTTAAGCCACGGTAGTTGTTCCCAACATTCTTTACAAAGTGAATATTTTTCCCGTGTTCCTATTTCACATAATAGGCAAGGGGACAATAACTGAAAAAGATATTGAGGGTTGAACAACTTAAACATAAGCGTATCGAGGTGCTTCAGGCAGCCACCGTTTCAAGAGGGCGTCAGCTTGCTCAGGGTAATCTTTTAGAACTTGTTGTGCAACGTAATGCGCTTGAGTCAGTAAATGATCATCTCGTTCTAAACGTGCGACACGGAAGCCCATATCACCTGTCTGTTTTGTTCCTAATAATTCACCCGGACCTCGTAATTCAAGGTCTTTTTCAGCAATGACAAAGCCGTCGTTACTTTCTCTTAAGATTGACAGTCTTTCTTGCCCATTTTGTGAAAGAGGGGGTTTATAGAGAAGAACACAAAAACTAGCCTTTGCACCTCGTCCGACACGACCTCGTAATTGGTGTAGTTGTGAAAGACCTAAGCGTTCAGCATTTTCAATGACCATAATTGATGCATTAGGTACATCTACCCCAACTTCAATAACAGTTGTCGCAATTAGCAGTTGTAGTTCATTGTTTTTAAATGCTTGCATGACAGATTGCTTTTCATCAGCTTTCATTTTGCCATGAACCAAACCAATATTAAGTTCAGGAAAGCGCTCTTTCATTTCTTGATAAGTGGCTTCGGCAGCTTGAGCATCTAAAGTTTCGGACTGTTCAACCAGAGTACATACCCAGTAGGCTTGTTTACCTTCTCGGCAATTTGTAGCAATTCGATTTAGCACTTCTTCACGACGATCTAGCGGAATTGTGACGGTCTGAATTGGAGTTCGGCCTGGCGGCAATTCGTCAATAATCGATGTATCCAAATCGCCATAAGCACTCATTGCTAATGTTCTAGGAATTGGCGTTGCAGTCATGACGAGTTGATGTGGTGTGAGTTGTTCTGCGCCTTTGTTGCGTAAAGCCAATCGTTGATCCACCCCAAAGCGGTGCTGCTCATCAATAATCACGAGTCCTAATTTGGCAAACTCAACATTATCTTGAAACAAAGCATGCGTACCTACAATAAGCTCGGCATGGCCCTCTTTGATTTGTTGTTCAGCTTGTGTTCGTGCTTTACCTTTTTGTTTGCCTGACAGCCAAGCTACTGTAATACCTAAAGGTTCAAACCAGCGCTTAAAATTTAAATAATGCTGCTCTGCTAAAATTTCGGTAGGTGCCATTAAGGCAACTTGCCAATCTGCTTCTAAGGCGTGACATGCCGCAACTGCCGCAACTAAAGTTTTACCTGCACCTACATCACCTTGTACCAAGCGTAACATCGGTTGGTGTTGTTTTAAGTCGCTTAAAATTTCTTTTGATACACGCTTTTGTGCGTTGGTCATTTGAAAGGGAAGAGCTTCTAACAGTTTTTTTGCAAGTACTTTACTACTCGGAAAAGCAGGTGAGGCAATTTGACGAATATAAGCACGTCGCGTGAGAAGGCTAATTTGATGTGCGACCAACTCTTCAAAAATAAGGCGTTGCTGAGCAGGATGAGACCCTTGGGCCAATTGAATCATATTGGCATCGACAGGTGGCTCATGAATGTAATGTAGGGCTTCTTTGAGTGCGTATCCATTTGTATATTGTTTAGGAAGCAGCTCAGGTAGAGCATCACTATGATGCTTCAACGCTTGTTTAACATATTCACGTAACTTAGGTTGCGTTAAACCATCAGTACTTGGGTAAATTGCCGTGAGCTGCGTTTTGGGTAGAGGCGTATGCTCATTAATGAGCTGAATTTCTGGATGATAAAGCTCAAGTCCTCGTGCACCTACGCGAACTTCACCAAAAATACGTAAACGATGGCCTGGTTTTATTTTGTCGGTTAAATTTTTATAAATATGATAAAAGCGTAAAGTCACCTTACCAAATTCATCTTGTATTAATGCGGCCATAGATTTACGTTTACCTGGAGGGAAATCAACAGATTTGACTTCACCCTCGAGTAAATAACTACGACCAACCACCAATTGATTCATAGGAATAATGGTACTGCGATCTTCATAATCACGGGGCAGATGAAACAGTAAATCATCTGTGGTAAAAATATTTAGTTTTTCGAGTAGGGCTGCTGAAGCCGATCCAACGCCTTGTAACTGATGGACTGAAGTCATGTCCCCTCAACGAGTTCTCTATGCATATATTATTTATCGGTTATGGTAAAACATCTCAGCGTGTTGCTAAACAACTATTTGAGACAGGACATCAAATTACCACAATCAGCCGTAGCGAAAAAACAGATCCTTACGGGAAACACCTCGTACAGGATATTTTTACACTTGATTTAAGTGAAATTGCGCCTGTAGATGTAGTGTATATTTTACTTTCTCCAGACGATAGTACAGTTCAAGGTTATCAACATACTTACGTTGATAGTATTGAACCTATTCGTCAGGCGTTAAAATTACATCCAGTCAAAAGACTCATTGTCGTGTCATCTACACGTGTATATGGTGAAAACTCTGGTGAAACTATTAATGATGATAGTGAGATTCACCCGAATGATGCTCAAGGACATATCCTGCATAATATGGAATTGCTTTGGCAGAAATACTTTCCAGCTCAGTGCGTGATTGTACGTCCTACAGGGATTTATGGTACTTCGATTGACCGATTAAAACGCATGGCTGAAAACACACAGACCTATCCAAATATTCACTATAGTAATCGTATTCATATTGATGATTTGGCAAGATTTTTAGCATTTTTAGCCGATTTTGAAAAACCGCATAAGAGTTATCTTGTTGCAAATAATGCTCCTGTACCTTTACATGAAGTTTTACTGTGGTTCCAAAGTCAGTTGGATTTACCACTTCTTACTTTAGATTCAGCTCATGTTTCAGGTAAAAAAATATATGCGAAACATTTATTTGAAACAGGTTTTCAGCTTGAGCACCCAATTTGCTTTAATGACTATTTATTATGTTTAAATGCTCATGGTACAAATTAAAATTTAGACTAAACTTTAAATAACAATAGAAATACCAGAAGAGGCAATCAAATTGCCGATAAAGAAAAAAAGGTTGCAAGTGAAGAAATTTTGTTTAGCTCTTATTTTGAGCGTAATGTCAGTTGCGAGTTGGGCTCAAGATCAGGTGTGGTGTACATATGATCCTATGGGTACCCAAGGGGATATAACGCGTCGTTTAAACGACATTCGGTTATATGCTCAGCAATATCAAGTCAAGTTCAAGGTCGTCAGTTATCAAAAAGAGCAGCAAGCTATACAAGCTTTTGATGAGGGGAAATGTTCGGGGCTAGCAGCAAGTAACTTTAATACTTATCAGTACAATCATTTTATGGGGAGCAGTTCGGGTATCGGTCTTATACCTAATAACCGAACTGCCCGAAATTTATTGCAGCTTTTAAACCATCCTACAATTGAGAAAAAACTTATTAATCAAGACTATGAAGTGGTCGGTATGATTCCAGTAGGAACAGCTTACATGGTCATGAAAAACAAAAAAATATCAAAAGTTGCACAGCTTAGAGGCCAGCGAGTCGGAGTCTTGGCTAATAATCCGCCACAGCAGGCTTTGGTGAGAAGTGTAGGGGCGCAGCCAGTCTATGTTGACTTATCCAATGCAATTGCCCAGTTCCAGCAAAATAAAATCGATATTATGCCTGCACCGATTTATGGTCTTTTACCTTATAACTTACAGAAAGATTTTGGGCCAGACACTCAGGTGATTAATTTTCCATTGGCTTATTTTGGGGTAAATCTAATTATTAAACCTCAAGCTTATCCTGCCAATTTTGGACGAAAAATTCGGGCTTGGTTTGTGCAAAATAGTCAATTACTAACGAATAGAGCAATGCAGTGGGAAAATCATTTACCTGCCTATTATTGGGTAGATGTTTCTTTTTACGAAAAGCAGAGCTATGACATTATGGTGGCCAAAATACGGAATCAATATGTTCGCTCTGGATATTATGATGCATACTTTGTTGAGCTAATGAAACGCTTACGTTGTATCGATGATCCACGTTACTTTGAATGTTCTATGCGTCGATAAAATAAAAGGCAACCTGAGTTGCCTTTTATTTTGACTAAAATTTTAAGATTTCTTACGTTTTAAACGGCGTTTAGCTTGTTGAGAAGCCATTGCTTCAAGGGCTTCTTTTAACTCTTCATCAGTAAAGGTGGTGATGTGTTGCAACATCTGTAACGTTACTTCATCAAGTACTAACTGTGCGCCTGCTGCCATTTGACGGAAATTATCATCAAACTCGATTTGGCCTTGGTCATTCGTTCGAATGTAATTTTGTTGAGTTAAGACTTTGATAAAGCTTTGGAACAATGCTTTGTCAAAGAACTCTGGAGAATTAAACTCGTAAAGTACAGACAAACGTTGGCCTAACAAATGACTTAGCTCTTCAACTTGTTTTGTTGAAATATTGCCTGAACCACGCTGTGTGATTAAAGCTAACGTCATGTAATAACGCTCAAGACTTTGTTTAACAGGTGTTGCCAATACAACAAGCTGATTGTGCTCTTCAGTATTTGGTGCAGAGCTAATCAAGTTACCTTCATCATCTTGCTCAATAAGTTTTGATTGAACTAATGCATCTGCATATTGTTCAATCTGTTCTTTAAGTTCACTACTTTTCCATTTAAGGAATAGTTCAGCTTTTAAGAACGGGTAAAGTGTATAGATGACATTACTTAAATCAGTACGACTGATTTTTCCGTTATGCTCAACAAGAGATGCAACCAATGAAGGTAAAACGAAAGCATGTAAAATGTTATTACGGAAATAAGTGAGGAGAACGGCTTGGTTATCTTCAATCGCAATAATGTCACCAAGAGCATGCTGTACACGCTTAATGAGTTTAAGCTTTAAGCCGTAAGCAATAATTTCCTTACCAGATAAAGGCGTTACTTCTGTACGTGCATCATAAGGGAAATTTGATGCCAAATTGCGATAAGCTTCTAGCTGTTTAATGCAGATTTCTTCATCAAGCGTATGCTTTGGTGTTGCAAGTAAAATAATTGAAAGTAAAGAAACCGGGTTAATCACTACCGCACGGTTAATATTCTCTAAAATTGCATTTGCAGAGCTATTCACTGCTTCTGAAACAGCGGGTGGTACTGGGTCGTCATTCTTTTCAATGTAGACATTTTCTGCATTGTGCTGTTTAAGCAAGTCGTCTAGAAAAACAGGTTCACCAAAGTTAACGTGTACCTTACCGAAAATACGTTCAATTTTTCGAAGTGTTTTTAAAATACCAAAAATAGACTCAGCTTCTTTTGGCTTACCTTGCATTTCGCCTACATAGGTCGAACCCTCCATAAGACGTTCATAACCAATATAAGTTGGTACAAATACAATCGGCTTGGCACGGCCACGTAAATGGCTATGAACTGTCATTGCGAGCATGCCAGTTTTCGGTGGTAATAAACGACCTGTACGTGAACGTCCACCTTCAATAAAGTATTCAAGTGGTGTGTTACGAGAAAGAATACTATATAAATATTCTTTAAATACCGAAGTATAAAGGCCATTACCACGGAAAGAGCGGCGAATAAAGAAGGCACCGCCACCACGTAAAAGCTGACCAACGAAAGGTAAGTTTAAGTTGTCGCCCGCAGCAATATACGGAACCATCAAACCACGTTTATAGATCACATAAGACAGTAATAAGTAGTCAATATGGCTACGGTGACATGGTGTGTACACAATTTCATAGTCTTTTGCGAGCTCACGAACAGTGCTGAAGTTATGAACTTCTACCCCGTCATAAAGCTGAGTCCATAAGCGTGTTAATGCTAAATCTGCAAAACGAACTGCTGAGTGAGAATAGTCAGATACGATTTCGTTGACATAACCAATCGCACGGCGCTCTGCTTCAAGCATGCTGATTTTGCCACGAATACTTTCGCGTCGAATAGCTTCTTGAACATCACGAGACTTTAATACCGACTGCATGACATTGCGGCGATCTGATAAGTCAGGGCCTAAAACAACTTCACGTTGGCGGTCAAGGTAGTCATTTAAAGTACTCACAATATAAGTCGCTGGTGAAAGGTTCGGATAATGCTGTTGAGCATATTCAACGAGGTCACGCAAAGACTGTGGTTCATGGAACTCTAAATAAGATTGACGACCATGTAAACCAATATTTACAAGCTGTTTAACGGTACTTGGTGTTGCCCATGTGTCTGAGAACAATAGCTTAAACCAAGAGTCTTCTTTATCTGGAGAGCGGCCCCATAAAACGGTTACTGGAACTAGTTCTATATCGAGCTCAGGATTTGCTTGTAAAACTTCAATCAGTTTAATTAAACGAGGTGGAAAAGCATGAGGAGGGGGATTTAATAGATTATTTTCATCATTATGTTGTAAAAATAAAACTGATGCTTTTTCCTGATGAGAACCGATGACTAACGGATCTAATGCAGGTTTTAAATTTAAACGGCGAGTTTCCCCATCCACCACTAACGCATTACTGCGAGAATGATTTTGCAAGACGTAGCACACTACCTTTTGGCGCTCAGTCTTTGCTTCAGTTTCCGATGTTTCTGATACTGGTTCAGTAGGAACTTCCCCAAGAACATGTGGTGTTACCACGAGGTCAAGTAGCTTACTTGAAAGCCGACGATACATTTGACCAAACCCACTCTTGGACATAAGAACTCCTACTTCTTAAAGACAAATCCCAGCACCAAATGCAGAGGGTAATTATTTTGAGGCATTTATTAAAAAAAACAATATGCTACTTTCTTATAAATTATAATGCTTTTGGCATTTTTTATCGTTAAAAATCGTATTTTTAGCTACTTTAAGGGTAATGTTCGTCAGAAGTTGACTGATTGTTCCATGTACAAATAGTTTTTTATGGCACAATAGATTCTACACATCTGTCCTTTAATACCAATTTTGCCTGCAATATGAAGGTATCTCTCATGAATGCGTTAACCCAAGAACTGGTTGAGCTGCTCACTTTAGAAAAGCTTGAAGAAAATATTTACCGTGGAATTAGCCGTAATTTGGTCGGTAAACGTGTTTTTGGAGGTCAGGTTTTAGGGCAGGCTTTACGTGCAGCTTCTTATACAACTGATCGTCCTGCGCATTCTATGCACGCTTACTTTTTATATGGTGGCGATATTAATGCTCCAATCATTTATGAAGTAGATCGCTTGCGTGATGGAAAAAGCTTTGTCAGTCGTCAGGTTCGGGCAGTCCAACATGGACGAGTTATTTTCTCTGCAATGGTATCTTTCGCCAATCCTGAAGAAGGCTTGAACTACCAACACTCAGAACCAGAATATCCAGCTCCTGAGACCTTAAAGTCGGAAAATGAACTGAAAGAAGGTATTCTTAATTTTGTACCGGAAAATGTTCGTGCAAGTTTCATGCGTGAACGTCATGTTGAAATACGACCGATTGATCCAGTCAATCCATTTCAACCACAACCGGAAGCGCCATATAATGCGCACTATATCCGTACCCATGACCGTATTCCAAAACAACTTGATGATATCGCTTTACATCAAGCAATTGTGGCGTTTTATTCGGACTTTACTTTGATGACTACGGCTTTAAGACCACATGGTCTAAGCTATATTTCTCCAAGTTTGCAGTGTGCCAGTATTGATCATGCCATTTATTTCCATCGCCCACTGCGCGCTGATGAATGGATGCTCTATGACATGGAAGCAACAGTTAGTGCAGCTTCTCGTGGTTTGAATTTTGGCCGTATGTGGCAAAATGGCCAACTTGTATGTAGTACGGTACAAGAGGGTTTAATTCGTTTGCGGGAAATTGAAACGCAATAAACTTATTTATAAAGCCATCTCATAAGATGGCTTTTTTATTTTAATTGAAAGGATGTGACAAAAAATTGCTCGAATGAAAAGCAAGCTCATGTCATATTTGCAAAAGGATTGCCTACTGAAAAAAATAATGCTGATATGAACTTAAATACACAAATTCTGATTGCTGCCATTTTAGGTTTAGCCTTTGGCTTCGTGCTTACCATGTATCCTGATACTGCTTTTGTAAAGCATAGCTTATACGGCTTAGGCATATTAAGTAGTGTCTTTATTGGGCTGCTTAAAATGTTGTTGGTGCCGTTAATTTTCAGCTCTATTGTTGTGGGAGTTTCAAATTTACAGGCAGGAGGGCAGCTAGGTCCTGTTTGGAAAATTACGTTTTTATGTTTTATCACCACCACCACATTGGCCTTATTCTTGGGTATTGGCTGTGCTCATTTATTTGAGGTGGGGCGAGGCGTAGATATTTCAATTTTTCAGGCATCAATGCAAAACTATCAAGCACCAGATAGTTTAAATCCAGCAACTTTCTTTACTAACTTTATTCAAAATACGTTAATTAACCCCTTTAAAGCATTTAGTGATGGAAATGTTTTAGCTGTTGTGGTGTTTGCACTATTTGTGGGTTTTGCGTTGGTTCAAGGTGGTGAACGCTTTAAGAGTATCCGCTTATTAAGTCATCAGTTTTTTGAAATGATGATGATGCTAGTGGGATGGGTCATGAAGTTGGCACCATTAGGAATTTTTGCATTACTTGCTAAATTAATGGCTACCGAAGATATTTCAGTATTAAGCCGCTTGGCAGAGTTTGCTGTTGTTGTAACTGGAACCACTATTTTCCATGGTGCTGTTGTTTTGCCATTACTGCTCTGGATTGTTGGTCGTATGAGTCCTTGGACTTTTTTCAAAGGTACACGTACAGCCTTAATTACTGCGTTTGCAACAAGTTCGAGCTCTGCAACAATGCCGCTGAGTATGAAATGCACACAGGAAAACTTAGGTGTTCGTCCTCAAACGGCAGGTTTTGTGATTCCATTAGGTTCTCAACTTAACATGGATGGTACAGCTTTATATGAAGCTGCTGCTGCGCTCTTTGTTGCAAATTTAGTGGGATTAGACTTAAACCTGACCCAGCAAATTGTTGTGTGCTTAACAGCGATGATTGCATCACTTGGTGCACCAGGAATTCCAAGTGCGGGTATGGTCACCATGATTATGGTATTGCAATCTGTGGGGTTACCAGCCGAAGCAATTGCTATTTTACTTCCAATCGACCGTTTACTCGATACGGTAAGAACGGTGGTAAATGTGCAGGGCGATATGATGATTAGTGTAGTTGTAGATCGATATACTAAAGAGAAAGATATCAGTTTCTAATCTCTAAATAAAAAAGCAGGATTTATATCCTGCTTTTTTATTTTTAAGCGGCTTGTAGCTCGGCTCTTTTTGCTGCTGGAGATTGAGATAAATAACTTACCGCATCTTCAGTGCTACCTTCTTTAACTGGATCGTACCAAGGCATGAGATAGTCAATTTGCTGAGCAATAAGCCAAAATGGATTTGGTAATACCTGATTATCTTTACGGCTAATCTTGTACCACTCTACAGCAACCCAAACTGGAAAAAATTTAGATTTGGCCGCATCGGCAAAGCGAGGATCTTGCTTCATAATATGCGCAGCGCCGTCTACCCATAATCCAAGGACAAGGGTAATAACAGCAAGGCTTAAGTAGTAACGTGGGATGTAACCACCACCAAGATGACGATATAAATCAAAGGCTACGGTGCGATGTTCAATTTCTTCAGAACCATGCCATTTAACCAGATCGACCATTTCTGGATCTGCGCCTAATTCTTCCCAACGGTTGTTATAAAGCGCATATTTACCGAGTACACAGGTCATATGCTCAACAGTTGCGATAACACCTAAACGAAATAAATCCCATTGTTCCTGCAAGAACTGAGGAACTTCTTTATCAAAAGGTTTATCTGCCAAAGCAGTGGTAAATAGATAATTCATAATGTCCAGATTTCTCTGGATATCAATATTACGTGCGCTTAAATATTCTTTATTGGCAGAAGTGTGTGCATTTGCGTGCATTGCTTCTTGGCGAATAAATGCTTGGACATCCTGTTTAAGTTTTTCATCGGTAATACGAGGTAAAACCTTATTATAGAGTCGACAGAACCAGAACTCTCCAGCAGGCAAGATATTATTAATTTCATTAATAAAATAACTTGCAAACGGTTGGTTTGGAATCCAGTCTACAGGGGTATCTTTCCAGTCAAATTTTACCTTGCGTGGAAGAATTTTATAATCAATAGAAGAACCTAAAGCCTTATTCTTCAAAAAAGATAGCAATTTCATCATTTAGTCCTGATTTTTAACTCGATGAAGTTATAACGAGTATAAAAAAAGCCCCTACATTTGTGTTTAGCAATAGGGGCCAATTGAATATAAATTTAATAAAGAAATTGTATCTGTTTTGACGATTTACTCTTCTGCATCCTCATCGCTTGCTTCAGGGATCGCATCGACGTCAAATTCAGGCTGTTGCTCAAGCGTAAAGTGTAGACGTCCAGCCATTACACTTGCGAGTTCTTCTAAGCCTAGTTTGTTTAATGAAGAGAAAAGCTGAATTGAGAAATCAAGCTTCATTTTTTTCAATTGTTGTTTAACTTCAAGCAAAACTTTGTTTGCTGGACCACGGTTAAGTTTATCTGCTTTGGTTAAAAGAATATGAACAAATAAATGGCGGGAATAAGCCCACTCTAGCATCATCATGTCAAAGTGCTGTAAAGGATGGCGAATATCCATGAGTAAAACTAATCCTTGTAAACTTTTACGATGGATTAAGTAGTTCTCTAATTCTTTTTGCCAAACACGTTTCATATCCTCTGGTACAGCCGCATAACCATAGCCAGGAAGGTCAACTAAACGTTGATCGGGATTACCTAAACTAAAAAAGTTAATCATTTGCGTACGGCCAGGTTTTTTTGAGGCACGTGCGAGTTGTTTTTTGTTGGTTAAAGCATTAATAGCGCTAGACTTACCAGCATTTGAGCGCCCTGCAAAAGCAATCTCGTAGCCACTATCTTCAACACAAAGTGCCAATTTAGGTGCACTCATTAAAAACTCAGCTTGGCGTAACCAGTTTAGAGATTGCACAGCATAGGCTGTGATCGCCGGGTCTGGTTTTTTTTCATAACTGATCTTTTGCTTGGGTGCTAGTCTGGCTTTGGTGTCTTTCGATTTTTCACTACGACGCATAAAAAATAACTTTTTAAATGAGAGGGCTCGCGCTTAGTATAAAGGAGCTTGGTTATTCTTGCTAATTTTCAGTAAGCTTGGTTGTAAAGATAAATAGAATTACAAACATTAGATTTGCAAAAAGGAAATAGGGGATGTGTCAGATGCAGATTTAGGCTGTTGTAAAACTTCACCTAATGTATGCTGATCTAAACTTTGATAGAAACTTTCTAAAGCCTGATCAAGAATTCCTTTTAAACCACAATGCGAGCGTAAAACACAAGGAGGAGTATTGCATTCAACAATTTGATGATCACCTTGTAAAATTCGCACAATTGCGCCGAGCTTTAAATCTAAAGCTTTTGGATTTAAACGAATTCCACCGCCTTTACCTCGAATGGTAATAATCCACTCTTGTTTACCCATAAAATGGACAACCTTCACGAGATGATTTTGTGAAACATATAAATCTTGAGCGATTTCTGCAATTGTATACGGTGCATCACTTGGACGAGCGACATCCATTAATATTCTTAAAGCATAATCGGTAAATTTATTAAGTTGCATGATCACCAAAAACAAAAGGATAAGAGGTTGATCATCTTAGCCTGAAAGTCTAAAGAATAAAACTTTCAGGCCAGAGCTTTTTCAATTACAGCGTTAAAGGGGCTGAAACTTGTACTTGATCACCAACTCTATAGTGTTCAAGCAAAATGTTCGAAACTGAGAACTCTGTATGGTTTTCTTCAGGCTGAACTTCAAAATGATAAGTATTATTTTCTTGAGCCTCTGTGAACTTAAATGCTTTAGGTTGTTCAAGCTGGTGGTCGGGAACTTGAACTTTTACAGAAATAAAGGCATTTGCTGGGCCAGTTAATACATCTTCATGGTCAGTTGCTTTTAAAGTGAAACGTTTGCCAGATTCAAGTGGATCAATTTGTGTGATTTCAAATGAACGCCAACCAGCCCATCCACCTTTTAAGCTCTCAAGTTGCGCATATTTCTGTTTTTCAACACCAATTAATATATCTGCCAACTGTAAATAAGCTTGTTTCCACGCTTCAATGAGTTCTGATTCAAAAGGAACATTTAAAACTTCACTAATTGAATGAAGCAAGTTATCGCCCACAATTGCATATTGATCTGGTTGAATGTCTAAACTCACGTGCTTCGTGGTAATGCGTTCAACTGCTTTGGCAAGCACTGTAGGATTCTCAATATTTTCAGCATATGCGAGTACTGCTGCTGCAAGAGCACGAGGTTGGCGTAGGCTGGTTTGATCATCAAGATTAAAAACATTTTTTAATTCTGGGTTGTTATTCAACATACGTTTATAAAAGTATGTAGTCAGCGTAACGCCATGTTCGCGCAATACAGGTACAGTAGATTTAACGAGTTCAATTTGTTGTGGAGTCATGGCTAGACCTTAATTATCTGGCTATATAAGATGTATTTAAAATACATCTTTAAGAAAATTGTGGCAATAGCTTTTTTACAAAAACCTTAATTAAATTAAGGGATATTACATCCCTTAATTTAATTAATTGATTTGATTATTTTTTATTTTCCAAATAATGAACCGAGTAATCCTCGTACTAATTTTTGTCCAGTACTACCCCCTAAACTTCGAGCGGCACTTTTTGCAAAAGTTCCAACAATATCTTGAGTCAATTTTGCTCGTTCTCTTGCCGCACGTTCTTCTTCTTTCTGCTGTTCACGTGCTAGACGTTCTTGTTCTTTAGCTTGCTGTTTCGCTAAAGCTTCTTGCTCTTTGGCAAGCTCCGCATCTTGTTTTTGTTGTTCACGCTCAGCGACTTTATTTTGGAGCATTTCATATGCACTCTCACGGTCTACGACTTGTTCATAGACGCCAGCAATAATACTTTGCTCAATTAAAGTTTTTCGTTCTTCAGGTGTGATAGGGCTAAAAGAAGAGTAAGGAGGCATAACCCAGCCACGTTCAACAATTTGTGGAGTACCTTGCTCATCTAGACAACTAATAAGTGCCTCACCCACGGCTAGCTGTGTAATTGCCTCATCCACTTTAAAATCAGGATTTGAACGGAATGTATCTGCAGCAGTTTTTACTGCTTTTTGATCTTTGGGGGTAAAGGCGCGTAGAGCATGTTGCACACGGTTACCGAGCTGACCCAAAACACTTTCTGGTAAATCAAGTGGGTTTTGAGTGATAAAGTAAATACCGACGCCTTTAGAGCGAATTAAACGTACAACTTGTTCAATTTTTTGTTGTAAAGCTTGACTGGCGTTGTCGAATAACAAGTGAGCTTCATCAAAGAAAAACACGAGTTTTGGTTTATCCATATCGCCAACTTCAGGAAGTTGTTCAAATAATTCAGAAAGCATCCATAACAAGAAAGTGGCGTATAGCTTAGGTGTATTCATGAGCTTGTCTGCAGCAAGAATATTGATATAGCCACGACCATTAGCATCAGTTTGTATAAAGTCTAGAATATTTAAAGCTGGCTCTCCAAAGAACTGGTCTCCACCTTGGTCGGCAAGAGCGAGCAAATTACGCTGAATTGCTCCTAAACTAGCTGGAGATAGATTGCCGTACTCGGCTTTAAATTCTGCCGCATGTTCACTCACAAAGGTGATCATAGCTTTCAGATCTTTAAAGTCGACTAACAGTAATCCTTGATCATCTGCAATGCGGAATACAGCAGATAAAACACCTTCTTGAGTATCATTTAGGTTAAGTATACGTGCTAATAAAATTGGCCCAATCTCAGAAATAGTGGTTCGAATAGGATGGCCTTGTTGCCCAAATAGATCCCAAAAAATAACGGGATTAGCCGCAAATGGAACACTATCAATTTGTAGAAGCTTTAAGCGTTCATTAAATTTATCCGAGGCCTCGCCAGCTTTTGCAAGACTTGAAACATCACCCTTTGCGTCAGCAAGAAAGACGGGAACACCGATTCGAGAAAAACTTTCTGCAAGAACTTTTAGGGTGACAGTTTTACCTGTACCCGTAGCACCTGCAATCAGGCCATGTCGGTTGGCAAATTGAGAAAGCAAAACAATTTCTTTTGATGTGTCATTAATGTTTTTTGCAATAACAATCGGTGTACCCATATATTTTTATCCCTTGGAGCGAGCCACTATTGATGTTGTCGTTTTACAAATGTTTTAGTGCATTTTCGATATCTTGAATTAAATCTTGAGGATCTTCTAGCCCTATACACAAACGAACCAATAAACCTTGTTGTAAATGTGTATTCTCAAGTTTCCTCATCATTTTTAAATCATAAAGCATAACCAGACTAACTGGTCCACCCCAGCTAAAGCCAAGTTTAAATAACTTAAGAGCGTCACAAAAACGGCGTACTGCTGAAATATCATAGTCAGGTTTAAATATGACACTGACTAATCCTGCACTCTTACCTGTAGTGCAAATCTCTTGCCAATATTGATGACCTGGAGAGGCTTTATCGCTTGGATGTAGAACTTGTGCAAATTGAGGCTGTTGCTTCAACCATTCCAATAAGGTTTTTGCATTATCTGATTGCTGTTTATATCGTAGTGACATATGTGCGAGGCTGCGCTGAACTTGTGCTGCATCATCTCCTGAGATAGCAATACCTAGAATGGCATGTGTACGGAACAGGCGGTGATACAGTTTTTCATCACGTGTTACAACACTTCCCATTAAAATATCACCACCACCACTTGGATATTTTGTTAGCGCATGTACGGTTAGATCTACCGACAAGTGCTCATCAGAGAAATCAAAAGCATTAAATGCAAGTCCAGCGCCCCAAGTATTATCTAAAGCAGTTACAACTCCATGTGACTTGGCTTTTTTAACAAGTTCTTTAAGATCGGGAAATTCAAGAGTCACTGAACCTGCTGCTTCTATCCATAAGAGCTTGGTTTTTTCAGTCGGCTTAAAACTTGATACATCAATTGAATTATAAATTTTGACACTAATACCATATTGATCTTTTAAGTGGTTTAGATGCTCTAGATTTGGGCCATATATATTGTCCGGGACCCAAACTTCATCGCCTGTTGCTAAAAAAGCAGAGTTAACTAAGTTAATTGCAGATAAGCCGCTGGGTGCAAGTAAACAGTACAAGCCACCTTCAATTTGAGCAATATTGTCGCCTAAGGTAAATGTGGTTGGCGTACCGTGCGTTCCATAACTGTAATCATAAGGGTCGGTCCAGTGGCGGTCAAAAAGGTGCGTAGTTGATTTAAAAATAATAGTCGATGCACGAAATAAGGGAGGTTGCACAGTTTCAATAAATTGTGGTGCTTTTCGTGGTGCATGAATGAGTCGGGTTTGGAAATTGTTATGCTTTTTCATGGGGCGCTATGCTTTAAATAATAAGATTAGATTAAGAGAAAACTGATTTATTCGCCAGATTTTTGGTTAATTCTAAGATGTTTCGTTACTACTGTAACATTCACTAAAAACTTGGCTTTATTTTTGCAAAGATCAAACCAACATTCTAACAACAATAGGTTTAAGCGCATGAAGTCGCATTTACGTGTTCACTATTTTCAACATATTGCTGGCGAAGGTTTTGGAAGCTGCTATTCGTTTTTAAAAGCGCATCACGCCACTATTAGCTCTACAGAATTCTTTGCACTTCCCGTAGATCGGTCACTTGAAATAGAAGCTTTACCTCGGATTGAAGAAGTTGACTTACTACTAATTATGGGTGGAACCATGAGTGTAAATGACGAGGCAAACTATCCATGGCTTAAAATAGAAAAAAGATGGTTGCGTCGATATTTGGCAGCAGGGAAACCAGCAATAGGTCTTTGCTTGGGTGGGCAGCTAATTGCGAATGCATTGGGTGCAGCAGTAAGCCGTAATCGTTATCAAGAACTAGGATGGTCGACAGTTCAAAGAGTTGCAAACTTACCACAAGAAAGTTTTCCGCTACCTGAAGAAATCAATGTGATGCAGTGGCATAGTGAAACATTTGAAATACCTAAAGGAGCTATACGTTTGGCTGAGAGCATTGCTTGCCGTAATCAAATGTATCAGATTGGGAAAAATGTACTAGGTTTTCAATTTCATCCGGAAATGACACCAGCAGCTTTACAGCTTTTACTGGAAAATGAAGAAGAGCTATCTATTTTTGACGGAGAATATGTTCAATCTGCACATGAACTGCAATCTTCAGAAGCACAGAAATTTGAACAAGGTAATCAACTCTTAAATAAAGCAATTGAGTTTGTAATAAATGCATAGAATGAATTATTAATACGTAGCTAAAGTGGAATTTGAGCAAAAAATAGAAAAAGAGAATTGCATAAGACTTAAACAATCGTTATAATGAGCGACCCTCAAGAAGAGGGCATTTACTGCGAAGAAAGTAGTAAATGTGCATTACAGTCGTGGCATCGATCACGACCTTGGTGATTATCACTGCCTTTGACACTTACCAATAGGTGAGATGCGTCAAAGGTGATTCTTTATATATTTGGCTTGGAGTTTACTGGTATGTCTAACCAGAGAATTCGTATCCGTCTTAAGTCTTTTGATCATCGTCTGATTGATCAATCTGCTCAAGAGATCGTAGAAACCGCTAAGCGTACCGGCGCACAAGTTTGTGGTCCAATTCCGATGCCTACTCGCATCGAACGCTTCAACGTTCTTACTTCACCGCACGTTAACAAAGATGCGCGTGACCAGTACGAAATCCGCACCTACAAACGTTTGATCGACATCGTTCAACCTACAGATAAAACTGTTGATGCATTGATGAAGTTAGATCTTGCAGCTGGTGTTGATGTTCAGATCGCTTTGGGTTAAGGCTTTCGGTTAATTAACGATTAGTTAATTAGGCCGCTTTTTTAGAGGTTTATGCACATGGCTATTGGTTTAGTCGGTCGCAAATGTGGTATGACTCGCATCTTTACAGATGCTGGTGTTTCTGTACCTGTTACAGTCATCGAAGTCGATCCAAACCGCATTACGCAAATCAAAACACTTGAAACTGATGGTTATCAAGCTGTTCAAGTAACTACTGGTGAACGTCGCGAATCTCGCGTAACTAACGCTCAGAAAGGTCACTTCGCGAAAGCTGGTGTTGCTGCTGGTCGCTTGGTTAAAGAATTCCGTGTTACTGAAGCTGAGCTTGAAGGTCGTGAAGTTGGCGGTACTATTGGCGTTGATTTGTTCACAGTTGGTCAAATTGTTGACGTAACTGGTCAATCAAAAGGTAAAGGTTTCCAAGGTGGTGTTAAACGTTGGAACTTCCGTACCCAAGACGCTACTCACGGTAACTCAGTTTCTCACCGTGTATTAGGTTCTACAGGTCAAAACCAAACTCCTGGACGCGTGTTCAAAGGCAAAAAAATGGCTGGTCACTTAGGTGATGAACGCGTAACAGTACAAGGTCTTGAAATCGTATCTATTGACGCTGAACGTTCTGTTTTAGTTGTTAAAGGTGCAATTCCTGGTGCAACTGGCGGTGACGTAATTGTACGTCCTACCATCAAGGCCTGAGGGGAAATACCGTGAATTTGAAAACTGTTTCCGGCTCTGCTGTTGAATTGTCTGAAGTTGCTTTCGGACGTGAATTTAACGAGGCTCTTGTACACCAAGTTGTTACTGCTTATTTAGCAGGTGGTCGTCAAGGTACTCGTGCTCAAAAATCGCGTGCAGACGTTTCTGGCGGTGGTAAAAAACCATTCCGTCAAAAAGGTACTGGTCGTGCTCGTGCGGGTTCTATTCGTAGCCCTATCTGGGTTGGTGGTGGTAAAACTTTTGCTGCTCGTCCACAAGATTGGTCTCAAAAAGTAAACCGTAAGATGTACCGCGGTGCAATGCAATGTATCTTAGCTGAACTTGTTCGCCAAGATCGCCTTGTATTAGTTGAAGAGTTTGCTGTTGCAGCTCCAAAAACTAAAGAATTGCTTGCAAAACTTAACGACTTAAATGCTGCTCGTGCATTAATCGTTACTGACGCTGTAGATGAGAACTTATATCTTGCAGCACGTAACCTTCCACATGTAGATGTGGTAGATGCAACTGCAATCGATCCTGTAAGCTTGATCGCGTTTGATAAAGTTGTGATGTCTGTAGCTGCTGCTAAGAAAATTGAGGTAGAACTCGGATGAACAACGAACGTATCTATCAAGTCCTTAAAGGACCAGTCTTCTCAGAAAAGGCACAAGTTTTAGGTGATACTGTTGGTGTTCAAGTATTTAAAGTAGACATCAATGCTACTAAACTTGAAATCAAAAAAGCAGTTGAAAAACTTTTTGGTGTAGAAGTTGTTAAAGTTAACACAACTATTACTAAAGGTAAGACTAAGCGCTTTGGTCGTACATTAGGACGTCGTTCTGATGTTAAAAAAGCATACGTCACCCTGAAAGCCGGCCAAGATGTTGAAATGGCTGACTTGGGCGATACCGCTGAAAGCGCAGCGGAATAAGGACGAAAATTATGCCGATTCAAAAATGTAAGCCAACGTCTCCAGGACGTCGCTTTGTAGAGAAAGTGGTTCATGACCATCTTCACAAAGGCGCTCCTTACGCACCGTTGGTTGAAGCTAAAAAACGTACTGGTGGTCGTAATAACAACGGTCACATTACTACTCGTCACGTTGGTGGTGGTCATAAACAACACTACCGTATCGTTGACTTCAAACGTAACAAAGACAGCATCCCAGCTGTTGTAGAGCGTATTGAATACGATCCAAACCGTACAGCACATATTGCTTTATTGAAATATGCTGACGGTGAGCGTCGTTATATCATTGCACCTAAAGGTTTACGTGCTGGCGATAAAGTACAATCTGGTAACGATGCTCCAATTCGTCCAGGTAACTGCTTGCCACTTCGTAATATGCCGATCGGTTCTACACTTCATAACGTTGAACTTAAAATTGGTAAGGGTGCACAATTAGCGCGTTCTGCTGGTGCTTCTGTTCAGTTGTTGGGTCGTGATGGTTCTTACGCGATTATTCGTCTTCGTTCAGGCGAAATGCGTAAAGTGCATGTTGAATGCCGCGCTGTAATTGGTGAAGTTTCTAACCAAGAAAACAACCTTCGTTCATTGGGTAAAGCTGGTGCTTCACGCTGGCGTGGTGTTCGTCCTACCGTACGTGGTATGGCGATGAACCCGATTGACCACCCACACGGTGGTGGTGAAGGGCGTAACAAAGGTATTCAACCTGTAAGCCCATGGGGTCAAAAAGCTAAAGGGTACAAGACACGTACCAATAAGCGTACGACTAAGATGATTATTCGCGACCGTCGCGTCAAGTAAAGGAATCTGACTAATGCCTCGTTCTCTGAAAAAAGGCCCATTCGTCGATGCGCACTTGTTCGCTAAGGTTGAAGCGGCTGTTGCTAGTAACTCTCGCAAGCCGATCAAAACTTGGTCTCGTCGTTCGATGATCCTTCCAGATTTTGTTGGTTTAACAATCTCTGTTCATAATGGTCGTAATCACGTTCCAGTAATTGTTACTGAGCATATGGTTGGTCATAAACTCGGTGAATTCGCGCCAACTCGTACCTATCGTGGTCACGGTGTTGACAAGAAATCTAAACGTTAATAGGTGTCATGATGGAAGTAACTGCTAAATTACGCGGTGCCGCTATCTCGGCACAAAAAGCACGTTTGGTTGCAGATCTTATTCGCGGCAAATCTGTTGCGCATGCTTTAAACATCTTAAACTTCAGCAATAAAAAAGCTGCTGTTTTAGTAAAAAAAGCATTGGAATCTGCGATTGCAAACGCTGAACACAATAACAGTTTAGATGTTGACGATCTTAAAGTTTCTACGATTTACGTTGATGAAGGCATGAGCCTTAAACGTATTATGCCACGTGCTAAAGGCCGTGCAGATCGTATTACTAAGCGTACTTGTCACATCACCGTTAAGGTAGGGGTTTGATATGGGTCAGAAGGTTCATCCAATCGGTATCCGCCTAGGTGTTGTGAAACGTCATAACGCTAACTGGTATGCGAATCCGAAACAATACGCTGAATACTTGCTTAAAGATCTTCAAGTTCGTGAGTTTTTAACTAAAAAACTTAAGAATGCGATGGTAAGCAATATTCTTATCGAACGTCCATCAGGCGCTGCTAAAGTAACTATTAGCACAGCTCGTCCTGGTATCGTAATCGGTAAAAAAGGCGAAGATATTGAGAAATTACAGCGCGAACTTACCAGCATTATGGGTGTTCCAGCGCAAGTAAGTATCAACGAAATTGATCGCCCAGACTTAGATGCGCGTTTAGTTGCTGAAGCAATTGCTTCTCAATTAGAAAAGCGTGTTATGTTCCGTCGTGCTATGAAGCGTGCGGTTCAAAACACTATGCGTGCTGGTGCTAAAGGTATCAAAGTTGAAGTGTCTGGCCGTTTAGGTGGTGCAGAGATTGCTCGTACAGAATGGTATCGTGAAGGTCGTGTACCTTTGCATACATTACGTGCAGACATTGACTATGCAACTATGCGTGCAGAAACAACTTACGGTACGATTGGTGTTAAAGTTTGGATTTTCCGTGGCGAGATCTTAGGTGGCATGAAACAAGTCATGAACCCTGCTCCTGCTGAAGATCGTCCAGCTAAACGTGGTCGTGGTCGTGGTGAAGGTCAAGAGCGTCGTGGTCGTCGCGGTGACCGTGCTGCTGACAAGGGAGAATAATCCATGTTGCAACCTAAACGTACCAAATTCCGTAAAGTGCACAAAGGCCGTAACACTGGTCTAGCGCATCGTGGTAGTACAGTATCATTTGGTTCGATTGCAATTAAAGCAACTGAACGTGGTCGTATGACTGCGCGTCAGATTGAAGCTGCACGTCGTACTATTAGCCGCCGTATTAAGCGTGGTGGTAAAATCTTTATTCGCGTATTCCCGGATAAACCAATTACTCAAAAGCCTCTTGAAGTGCGTATGGGTAAAGGTAAGGGTAGCGTGGAATACTGGGTTTGCCAGATCCAACCAGGTAAGATCCTGTACGAAATTGAAGGTGTGAACGAAGAATTAGCGCGTGAAGCATTTGCTTTAGCTGCTGCTAAACTTCCGTTTAAAACCACTATCGTGACTCGGACGGTAATGTAATGAAAACTAAAGATCTACGTGAAAAATCGGTAGAAGAGTTGAAAGCTTTGCTTGATGAGCAGCAGCTTAACCAATTCCGTCTTCGTATGGCGAAAGCAACTGGTCAGTTGGGTAAATCGCACGAAGTGCAAGTTGCTCGTAAGACAATTGCTCGTATTAAGACACTCCTTACCGAAAAACAGGGGAACGGACAATGAGTGAAAAAACAGTCCGCACGTTAACCGGCAAAGTCGTAAGTGACAAAATGGATAAATCTATTGTTGTTCTTATTGAACGCCGCGTTCAACACCCGTTGTATGGCAAGTCAATTCGCCGTTCAACTAAGTTACACGCTCATGATGAGAACAACGTTGCTAAAATTGGTGATGTTGTAACCATTAAAGAAAGCCGCCCAATTTCTAAAACTAAAGCTTGGACTTTAGTGGAAGTAGTTGAAGCAGCTGCTGAGTAATTCGACGTTCTTGTTGCATCATCGGTCAATTTCGAGTACTCTTTGAGCCTTTCGAAATTGTGACCGGTGATGCTCGGTTTTGGAGTAGGGCAATGATTCAAACCGAAACTATGCTCGACGTAGCAGACAACAGTGGTGCTCGCCGCGTACAATGTATTAAAGTACTTGGTGGTTCACATCGTCGTTATGCTTCTGTTGGCGACATTATTAAAGTTACTGTAAAAGAAGCAATCCCACGCGCACGTGTTAAAAAAGGTGACGTGATGAATGCGGTTGTAGTTCGTACTAAATTCGGCATTCGTCGTCCAGATGGTTCTGTGATCCGTTTTGATGATAATGCTGCAGTTATTTTGAACAACAACAAAGCTCCGATTGCTACTCGTATCTTCGGACCAGTGACTCGTGAACTTCGTACTGAACAGTTCATGAAAATCATTTCATTGGCTCCTGAAGTTCTATAAGAGGCAATCATGGCTAAGATTAAAAAAGGCGATCAAGTTATCGTGATCGCAGGTAAAGAAAAAGGCAAACAGGGTACTGTGTTGTCTGTTTCTGAAGACCGCGTTAAGGTTGAAGGCCTTAACTTAGTGAAGAAGCATCAAAAGCCTAACCGTGTAACTGGCGCTGAAGGCGGTGTAGTTACTCAAGAAGCTTCGCTTCATATTTCAAACGTGGCAATTTTAAATGCTACAACCCAGAAGGCTGACCGTGTTGGTTACCAAGTGATTGATGGCGTGAAAACTCGCGTTTATAAATCAAATGGTGAATCAGTGGCGGTAGCGAAGTAATAGGTTGAAAAGGCAATGGCCAGACTTAAAGCACGTTACAACGATGAACTTAAAGCAAAGTTAAAAGAAGAACTTGGCATTAAGAACGTGATGGAAATTCCACGCATCACAAAAATTACCCTAAACATGGGTGTAGGCGCAGCTGCAACTGATAAGAAATTATTAGATGGCGCTGTAGTCGACATGCAATTAATTGCTGGTCAAAAACCAGTAATTACACTTGCTCGTAAATCTATCGCAGGTTTCAAAATCCGTGATGGTTGGCCAATTGGTTGTAAAGTTACTTTACGTGGCGACCAAATGTACGAATTCTTGGACCGTTTGATCTCTATCGCAATCCCTCGTATCCGTGACTTCCGTGGTTTCTCTTCGAAATCATTTGATGGTCGTGGTAACTACTCAATGGGTTTGAAAGAGCAAATCGTTTTCCCTGAAATCGATTTCGATAAGATTGATCGTATTCGTGGTATGGATATTACCATTACTACGACTGCTCGCACCGATGACGAAGGCCGTGCGCTTATGCGTGCATTCGGCTTCCCGTTCAAATAAGAGGTCGATATGGCTAAGAAAGGTATGATTAATCGCGAATTGAAACGCGAAAAAACAGTTGCTAAATACGCTGCAAAACGTGCTGAATTAAAAGCTACAATTGCAAACGTAAACGCAAGTGAAGAAGAGCGTTTCGAAGCGATGTTAAAGTTACAAGCATTGCCACGTAATGCATCTCCGGTACGTCTTCGTAACCGTTGTGGTTTAACTGGTCGTCCTCATGGTTACTTCCGTAAGTTCGGTTTAAGCCGTAACAAATTACGTGACACAGTAATGCAGGGTGATGTACCAGGCGTTGTTAAGGCAAGCTGGTAAGGAGCGACTAAATGAGTATGCAAGATACCGTTGCCGACATGCTAACACGTGTTCGTAACGCACAAATGGCTAAGAAACAAACTGTTTCTATGCCTTCTTCTAAGTTGAAAGTTGCAATTGCAAACGTACTTCAACAAGAAGGTTATATTTCAAATGTAGAAGTTGCTCAAGAAGAGACAAAATCTACTTTGACAATTACTTTAAAATATTTCGAAGGCAAACCAGTTATCGAAATGGTTAAGCGCGTAAGCCGTCCAGGTCTTCGCCAATACCGTGGTAAAGATAAACTTCCAAGCGTTAAGCAAGGTTTAGGTATTGCAATTGTTTCTACAAGCAAAGGCATCATGACTGATCGCGCTGCACGTGCTGCAGGCGTTGGTGGTGAAGTTATTGCTTTTGTTTCTTAATAGGTGATTCCTCATGTCTCGTGTGGCTAAAGCCCCAGTAACTGTACCTAATGGTGTAGCAGTTACTCAGAACGGCCGGCAGGTCGAAGTGAAAGGCAGCAAAGGTACATTGTCTTTCAACCTGCATGCGCTGGTCGAGCTAAAACAGGAAGAAGGTAAACTTCAACTTGCTCCAGTTAAAGAATCGAAAGATGCTTGGATGCAAGCTGGTACTGCTCGCGCTGTATTGAACAACCTTGTAAAAGGTGTTAGCGAAGGCTTCGAACGTAAGTTACAGCTAGTTGGTGTTGGTTATAAAGCTGCGGTTAAAGGTACTGTTGTAAACCTTAACCTTGGTTATTCACACCCAATTGACTACGCTTTACCAGAAGGTGTAACAGCGGAAACTCCAACTGCAACTGAAATCATTTTGAAATCAGCAAACAAGCAGTTGTTAGGTCAAGTAGCGGCAGAAATCCGTGCGTACCGTGCTCCTGAACCATATAAAGGTAAAGGTGTTCGTTATTCGGATGAAGTCATTCTTCGTAAAGAAGCTAAGAAGAAATAAGGCGCGAGGTTCTTATGAACGAAAAGAAACAATCCCGTTTGCGTCGTGCGAAAAGCACACGCTTGCACATTCGTGCATTGGGTGCGACTCGTTTGTGTGTAAACCGCACTCCGCGTCACATCTATGCTCAAGTTATTTCAGCAGATGGTGGCAAAGTTTTAGCGCAAGCTTCAACTTTGGATGCATCTTTACGTAGCGGTACTACAGGTAATGTAGATGCAGCTACTAAAGTAGGTGCTTTAATCGCAGAACGCGCGAAAGCAGCTGGTGTAACTAAAGTTGCATTTGACCGTTCTGGTTTTAAATATCATGGTCGTATCAAAGCCTTGGCTGATGCTGCTCGTGAAAACGGCTTGGAGTTCTAATCATGGCTAAAGTTGAACAAAACGAAGGTCTTGTTGAAAAGCTGGTTGCCGTTGATCGTGTAGCCAAAGTTGTTAAGGGCGGTCGTATCTTCTCTTTCACAGCATTAACTGTTGTGGGTGATGGTAATGGTCGTGTTGGTTTTGGTCGTGGTAAAGCACGTGAAGTTCCTGCTGCTATTTCTAAAGCACTTGAAGCTGCTCGTCGCAACATGATCACTGTAGACCTTGCTGGTACTACTTTACAACACCCTGTGAATGCTCGTCATGGTGCAAGCCGTGTATACATGCAACCTGCTTCAGAAGGTACTGGCGTAATCGCTGGTGGTGCAATGCGTGCCGTTCTTGAAGCTGCAGGTGTACATAACGTACTTGCTAAATGTTATGGTTCTACAAATGCTGCTAACGTAGTAAACGCAACTTTTAAAGGTTTGCGTGATATGACTTCTCCTGAGAAAGTCGCTGCGAAACGTGGTAAATCAGTAGAAGAAATTCAAGGGTAATCAATCATGAAAACGATTAAAGTTACCCAGACTAAATCTTCTTCACATCGCTTGAAAAATCACAAGCTTTGCTTACAAGGTTTAGGTCTGCGTCGTATTGGTCATACTGTAGAAGTGCAAGATACGCCTTCTAACCGTGGTATGATCAACAAAGTCTACTATATGGTTAGTGTAGAGGAATAAGCCATGACTCTGCGTTTAAATGAGCTTGCACCTGCAGAAGGTGCAAAACGTGAACACCGTCGTTTAGGCCGTGGTATCGGTTCTGGCGTTGGTAAGACTGGTGGCCGTGGTGTCAAAGGTCAAAAATCACGTAAAAGTGGTGGCGTTCGTCCAGGTTTCGAAGGCGGTCAAACAGCGATTTATCGTCGTTTACCTAAATTCGGTTTCACTAGCCAAATCGCTTTAAAAACTGCTGAAGTACGTTTGTCTGAGTTAACTAAAGTGGAAGGCGACATTGTTAGCCTTGAAACTTTAAAAGCTGCGAATGTTGTTCGTCGCGATCAAATTCGTGCTCGTATCGTGCTTTCTGGTGAAATCACTCGTGCATTCACTGTTCAAGGTGTTGCATTGACTAAAGGCGCTAAAGCTGCAATTGAAGCAGCTGGCGGTAAAGTCGAGGAGTAATCTCGAGTGTCTATGTCTCCTAGTTCTTCAGGTCATGTCAACATGATGAAAGGTCAGCCATTTCATGTGAAATACCGTGAAATTATTCGCCGGATGAGTTTTCTAATCGGTGCATTGCTGGTCTTTCGACTAGGAGCGCATATTCCAGTACCAGGCATTAATAATGCTGCGTTAGAAAATTTATTTCATGCAAACCAAGGAACTATTCTTGGGCTATTCAATATGTTTTCTGGCGGTGCTTTAGAGCGAATGTCGATTCTTGCTTTAGGGATCATGCCTTATATTTCTGCATCTATTATTGTGCAGTTAATGTCAACAGTGATTCCTTCTCTTGAAGCCTTGAAAAAGGAAGGGGAGCAAGGTAAGCGAAAAATTAATCAATATACGCGACAAGGTACATTACTACTTGCAGTGGTTCAGGCAGTAGGTATGTGTGCAGGCCTTATTGGTCAGGGTATTACTCTGTCTACAGGACTTGCATTCTATATACCTGCGGTTACATCACTTATCGCTGGAACTATGTTCTTAATGTGGTTAGGTGAACAAATCACTGAAAGAGGTATCGGTAATGGTATCTCAATGATTATTTTTGCAGGTATTGTAGCTGGTTTGCCTAAATTAATTATGCAATCAGTGTCATCTGTAGATAATGGTCAAACAAGTTTGATTGGTCTTGTCATCTTTGGGCTTTTGTCTCTTGGTGTATTGGCTGCGATTGTGTTTATTGAAAAAGCACAACGTCGTATTCCAGTAAACTATGCGCAGAAGCAGCAAGGTCGTCGTATATTTACAGCTCAGCAAACACATCTACCATTAAAAATTAATATGGCTGGTGTGATTCCTGCGATTTTTGCAAGTTCTTTACTATTGTTCCCAGCAAGTCTTGGACAATGGGTGGGTAGTGCAGATCCGAATGCTGGTTTAATTAAACGTAGCTTACAAGATTTAGCTTTGGTATTGTCGCCTGGACAGCCTTTGTATTTGGTGCTCTTTGGTGCGTTAATTATCTTTTTCTGTTACTTTTATACGGCTTTAGTATTTAGCCCTAAGGAAGTATCAGAAAATCTAAAACGCAGCGGAGCTTATGTGCCTGGTATTCGCCCAGGTGAGCAAACTGCTCGTTACTTAGATCATATTCTTAATCGTTTGACGTTTATTGGTGCGATTTATATTACAGTCATTTGTTTGATGCCAATGATTTTACAAAGTTCTTTTGGTATTCCATTCTATTTGGGTGGTACCTCATTACTGATCGTAGTCGTTGTTGTTATGGACTTTATGGCTCAGCTACAAGCGCATTTAACATCTCATCAATATGACAATCAAACATTAATGAGAAAAACGACTGCTCATCCTAAGGGATAAGCGCACTTAGAGGTTTCATCATGAAAGTACAAGCTTCTGTAAAGAAAATTTGTGGTAGCTGTAAAGTTATCCGTCGTAATGGGGTTATTCGCGTGATTTGTAGCGCAGAACCTCGTCATAAGCAGCGTCAAGGTTAATCTAATCAAGACCTGTTGATTTCAGTAGGCGAATTGGGTTAATATCCGCCCCTCAAGATTTTTGTGGGGCGGTTGATTATCTCTACTGCCTTTTTGGAGAAAAGTGAATGGCTCGTATTGCCGGTGTAAACATTCCGGATAACAAGCATGCTGTTATCTCCCTCACTTACATCTTTGGTATCGGTCGCCACACTGCTAAGAATATCTTAGCTACAGTTGGTATTACTGAGACTACTAAGATCCGTGAGTTGGACGATGCTCAGCTTGATGCGATTCGTGCAGAAGTTGCTAAGGTTCCTACCGAAGGTGACTTACGTCGCGAAATTTCCATGAACATTAAACGTTTAATGGATTTAGGTTGCTATCGTGGCCTTCGTCATCGTCGCAGCTTGCCTGTCCGTGGTCAACGCACCAAAACTAACGCACGTACCCGTAAAGGTCCGCGCAAACCGATTAAAAAGTAAGATTTCTGGAAGCTAAAAGATGGCTAAAGATACTCGCACACGCAAGAAGGTCACTCGTACCGTCTCTGAAGGTGTTGCACACATTCACGCGTCTTTTAATAACACCATTGTTACGATTACCGATCGTCAAGGTAATGCATTGGCTTGGGCCACCTCAGGTGGACAAGGCTTCCGTGGTTCACGTAAATCAACTCCGTTTGCTGCTCAGGTAGCTGCTGAAGTTGCTGGTAAAGCAGCTTTAGATTACGGTTTGAAAAACCTTGACGTCCTTGTAAAAGGTCCTGGTCCAGGTCGTGAGTCTGCGGTTCGTGCATTAGGCGCAGTGGGTTATAAGATTAACAGCATTACCGATGTGACTCCAATTCCTCACAACGGTTGCCGTCCACCTAAAAAACGTCGCGTGTAAGGAGAAACATTCATGGCTCGTTATATTGGTCCAAAATGCAAACTCTCTCGCCGCGAAGGGACAGACCTGCAACTTAAATCTGGCGTTAAACCATTTGACGTCAAAACTAAAAAAGCTAACAAAGCACCTGGTCAACACGGTCAGGCTCGCGGTGGTAAGCAATCTGAGTATTCACTACAATTACGTGAAAAACAAAAAGTCCGTCGTATTTACGGTGTGTTAGAGCGTCAATTTAGTAACTACTATAAAGAAGCAGCTCGTGTAAAAGGCGCAACTGGTGAGAACTTGTTGAAATTGCTTGAAAGCCGTCTTGATAACGTTGTTTATCGCATGGGTTTTGGTTCTACACGTGCAGAAGCTCGTCAGTTAGTAAGTCACCGTAGCATTACTTTGAATGGTCGTCGTGTAAACATCGCATCTATTCAAGTTAAAGCGGGTGATGTAATTGCGGTTCACGAAGGTGCTAAACAACAATTGCGTATCAAAAACGCGATTGAATTAGCTGCTCAACGTGGTATTCCAGCTTGGATTGATGTTGATCATTCTAAACTTGAAGGTACGTTTAAAGCTGCACCAGATCGTTCTGATTTACCTGCTGAAATCAACGAAAGCTTGATTGTAGAATTGTATTCTAAATAATCCTTGAGGTAGCAATAATGACGCGTACTGCAAACGAGTTTCTCACTCCGCAAGCGATCAAGGTCGAAGCGGTAAGCGGGACCTCGGCAAAAGTGATTCTAGAACCTTTAGAGCGTGGTTTTGGCCATACTCTAGGTAATGCTTTACGTCGCATTCTATTGTCTTCTTTACCTGGCGCTGCTGTGGTTGAAGTAGAGATAGAAGGTGTCGAGCACGAGTACAGTACTTTAGAAGGCTTGCAGCAGGACATCGTCGAGCTCTTGCTGAACCTAAAAGGATTGTCTATTAAGCTGTTCGATCAAAATGAAGCTTATTTAACATTAGAAAAACAAGGTCCTGGCGATATTACTGCTGCTGACCTTCGTTTACCTCATAATGTTGAAGTGGTTAACCCAGATCATTTAATCGGTACTTTGAGTGCTTCAGGTTCATTAAAAATGCGCTTGAAAGTTGCTCAAGGTCGTGGTTATGAAACTTCTGATTCTCGTTTCCCTGAAGGTGAAACACGTCCTGTAGGTCGTTTGCAATTAGATGCTTCTTATAGCCCAATTAAACGTGTTTCTTACACCGTTGAAAATGCGCGTGTTGAACAACGTACCGATTTAGATAAGCTGGTAATCGACCTTGAAACAAATGGAACGGTTGATCCTGAAGAAGCAATCCGTAAAGCGGCAACAATCTTGCAACAACAAATTGCAATTTTTGTTGATCTTCAGAAAGACCAAACTCCAGTTGCTCAAGAGCCTCGTGAAGAAGTTGACCCAATCTTGCTTCGCCCAGTAGATGATCTAGAGCTTACTGTTCGTTCTGCTAACTGTTTGAAAGCAGAAAATATTTACTACATTGGTGATCTCGTTCAACGTACTGAAGTTGAGTTATTAAAAACTCCTAACCTTGGTAAAAAATCGTTAACAGAGATCAAAGATGTTTTGGCATCGAAAGGCTTACAACTCGGTATGCGTCTTGAAAACTGGCCACCAGCTAGTCTTCGTATGGACGACCGTTTTGCCTATCGTAGCCGTTAATTAAGTAGGACTATCACCATGCGTCATCGTAATAGTGGTGTGAAATTAGGCCGTACAAGCAGCCATCGTAAAGCGATGTTCCAAAACTTGGCTAATTCTTTATTTGAACACGAGTTGATCAAAACAACTGTTCCTAAAGCTAAAGAATTACGTCGTGTTGCTGAGCCTTTAATCACTCTAGCAAAAAACGATACTGTAGCAAATCGTCGTTTAGCATTTGCTCGTACTCGTAATGCTGCAACTGTTGGTAAATTATTTACCGTACTCGGCCCTCGTTACAAAGAACGTAACGGCGGTTATCTACGTGTTCTTAAAGCGGGCTTCCGTGCTGGTGATGCAGCACCGATGGCTTACGTTGAGCTTGTAGATCGTGAAGTGAACACTTCAGCTGAATAATTGATATTATTCGAAAAAGGCCGGCTTTATGCCGGTCTTTTTTATGTTTTGAAAAATGGAAAATTTAAAAATTGTCCTCAAGTGACATAAAAAAACGGATAAACGGTCAAACTTGACATTGTGTATTGTCAAAATTGTGCTTTAATAAAGTCATATTCTCAACAATGGGTATAAAAATAAAATGGAAAAGCAAGTTGATATTCTAATCATTGGTGCCGGCATTTCAGGAATCGGAGTGGCTGCCCATTTATCTAAAAATTCTCCACAACGTCAGTTTGAAATTTTAGAGCGTCGTGAATCTTTTGGTGGGACTTGGGACCTCTTTCGTTATCCTGGTATTCGTTCAGACTCAGATATGTCAACTTTTGGTTTTAACTTTAAACCATGGCGTAAAGCAAATGTATTGGCTGATGGAGCTTCTATTAAAGGATATTTAGGCGAAGTTATTGATGAATTTAAATTAAAAGAAAAAATTCATTTTGGTCATCGTGTACTTTCTGCAAATTATGATTCTTCATCTAAGAAGTGGAATGTTGTTGTCGAAGACAGTAATAAAAAACAGCAGACTTGGGTAGCCAACTTTGTTGTAGGTTGTACAGGTTATTATAATTATGATCAAGGCTATGCGCCGACATTCCCAAATCAAGATGCTTTCAAAGGTCAACTTATTCATCCGCAGCATTGGCCAGAGAATTTAGACTATACGGGTAAGAAAGTAGTAATTATTGGTAGTGGAGCTACTGCAATTACTTTAGTACCAGCTATGTCAAAAGGTGGCGCAGGTCATGTGACGATGCTACAACGTTCACCGACTTATATTGCTTCTGTTCCGTCTATTGATTTCATCTATGAAAAAACACGTAGATTTATGTCTGAAGAGGCAGCTTATAAATTTACACGTGCACGTAATATTGGTATGCAACGGGCAATTTATGCATTGTCTCAAAAGCATCCGAAGACAGTTCGTCGTTTACTCTTAAAAGCAATTGAAATGCAGCTTAAGGGTAAAGTAGATATGAAACATTTTACACCTTCATATAATCCTTGGGATCAGCGTTTGTGTGTGGTACCTGATGGTGATTTATTTAAAATTCTTCGTGAAGGTAAAGCGAGTGTTGAAACTGATCAAATTGAAAAATTTACTGAGACCGGTATTCAATTAAAATCAGGTAAACATCTTGATGCAGATATCATTGTTTCTGCAACTGGTTTACAGGTTCAAATCATGGGTGGTGTGCAGGCAACTATTGATGGAGAACCTGTTAAATCATCTGAACACATGCTGTATAACGGCGTGATGCTCAGCGATGTACCAAATATGGCGATGATTATTGGCTATGTAAATGCTTCGTGGACATTAAAAGTTGATATTGCAGCAGATTATATCTGTCGTTTATTAAACTATATGGATAAGAATAATTATGATGAAGTCATCCCATCTGGTGATAAGACTGTGATGGAAGAGGACACAGTCATGGGTAGCTTATCATCTGGTTATATTAGTCGTGCTGCTGACGTGATTCCTAAACAAGGTAAACAAGCACCATGGCAGGTAACCAATAATTATCTTGAAGACCGAAAATCATTAAAAAATGCAAAATTTGATGATGGTGTTCTACGCTTTCATAAGCATTCAGAAGTTACTACACGTAAACCAAAATTAGTATCTTGATATTCAAAAATGAAAAGGAGGCTATAAGCCTCCTTTTTATTGTGAACATTAAAGAGTTCTAGAGATTAGTTCTTTCATAATTTCATTAGTACCTGCATAGATACGGTTTGCTCGGTGATCGATGTAAGCGCGAGCAATTGGATATTCCAGCATATAGCCATAACCACCGTGTAATTGAAGACATTCATCTACAACTTTTGAGAACATATCTGAAATTTTATATTTTGCAGCAGCTGCTGCTTCAACACTCAATTTTTCATCGAGTTGTAATTCCATACAACGATCTAAATAGGTACGGCAGAAATCAATTTCTGTACGTAATTCTGCGAGTTTGAAACGTGTATTCTGGAAAGCACTAATTGGCTTGCCAAATGCTTTACGATCTTTTGTATATTGAACAGTATGAGCAAACGCTGCTTCTGCACCAGCTTGGCAGATAATTGCCACCAACATACGCTCCCATGCTAATTCTTTCATGAGCATAATAAAGCCCATACCTTCCATGCCTAAAAGATTTTCTTTAGGAACACGGACGTTGTCGAAGAAAAGTTCACATGTATCTTGGCCTTTCATGCCAATTTTGTTGAGTGGCTTACCTTTAGTAAAACCTGCACGATCAGCTTCCACAATAATAAGTGATAAATTGGCAGAGCCTTTATCACTGTTGCCTGTTTTACAGACCACGATGGCCATATCGCACAAATAACCATTGGTAATAAATATTTTTGAACCATTAATTACATATTCATCGCCATCAAGAACAGCAGTCGTTCTCACAGCTTGTAAATCGGATCCTGTTCCTGGCTCGGTCATGGCAATCGCGGTTACTGTTTCACCAGTCGCCATTTTAGGGAGCCATTTTTGCTTTTGTTCTTCGTTTCCAAAGTTATTGATATAGTTCGCGACAATATCGGAATGCAGTGAAAAACCTGTACTTGAGTCCATTGCATAGGCTTGTTCTTCAATAAGAATCATACTGTATAGGCGGTCAACACCTGAGCCACCGTATTGTTCAGGCATGGTTGTGCACAGTAAGCCTAAGGCACCAGCTTTATTCCAAAGATCTCGGTCAACATGTTGTTGTTTTTCATATTTTTCAGTATTTGGTACCACTTCTTTTTCATAAAACTTGCGTACAGTTTCTCGGAAAGCTTCATGTTCTTCATTTAATAGACGGCGAGGTAACATATTTGGAATGGGACGAATAGCACCAGATTGCATTGTATTTCTTCCTTGGTTTGGGCTTGATGTTATAAGTCTAAACATACGGGAAGCTTACTAGGTCTAACAATGTGATGAATGCTCATTTATAGCTATGAAGTGATAAGTTTGGTCAATTTGAGATTTTTAGCGAACTTTCTTATGTGATCAGGTAAACTAGGCGCACTATCAACGCAGATGGGGAAATAAATGTCTGAAGAAATGACCTTGGAAGAACGTAAAGTAGTTTATCGCGCACGCCGCGGTTTAAAGGAAATTGATGTCTATTTTGACCCATATGTGAAAAATTATTATTTAAAGGCAGATCCAGCAGAAAAAGCATTATTTGCTGAATTAGTAGAGCAGGAAGATCCTGATTTACTTGACTGGTTTATGGAAGTATCTGAACCGCCGCGTACAGAATTACGTGATTTTATTCATAAATTAAAGCACTATGTTCATGGCTGATTAGTTTTGGTCAACCATTTGAATTTCAAACTGAAATATAGCCGTTTTGCGATTATATTTCAGTTTTTTATTGGCTTAAGTTTGGTAGTTCTATTTTATCAACTCCTACCAATATTATGGTGGTTGGTTACGGTCAGTTTACTATTCATAAGTTTTATTTTCTTTTTAAAGCGGCCACAGCTCGCTCAAATTGCTCATTTAGATCAAAAATTATGGTCACTTAGCTTTCATTCAGAACAAACAATTTCTCGGGTAGAGATTTTAAAAATAATTGATTATCAGATTTTCATAGTGGTCTATTTTGAAGGGCATAAGACATTAACTTCTGTTATTTGGTTTGATCAAATACCTCTATCTCAGTGGAAACAACTTAAAACCTTAGAAAAATTTTATTAATTGTTAGACAATTCTACATTTGTATATTTATTTAAAAGCATTAAAAATCAAATAATTAATATTTATTTCTTTTCAGGAAATTTAAATTGTCTAGTTAAAATACAGAAAAAATAGCAAGAAAGTCAATTGTCCGACAATTTCTCAATATGGTTATTATTCTATCGGTTAAAGTACAAACACCAACGTAAAGTGTGTCGGAGGTCTCAAATGGAGATGCCAACATGGTCGTTCTTGGTCATTGCCATCATTCTGGCAGTGGTGATAGGAAGAGCAGGAACTTTACTCAGGGAACATCTTAATAAAGCTAATTATAGCAAAGTTAAGAGACAGAGGATGCAAAGGTCGTCGGTCAGTCAATAGTTTAATTGGTTAATCGATTAATTTCATCAAGTGTCCAGTTTTACTGGGTGCGAATGTAGTAAGGAGGTCTCTCATGGAGATTTCAATGTGGATGTTTCTGTTAATTGCAGTTGTTATGGCTGTAGTAGTAGGAAGAGCAGGAACTTTACTCAAGGATTATATAGAACAACAATAATATAAGCCGTTAAAAGCTTATCCCAGTTAATAAGTAGCATGTGCTGAACCGTCGCAATGCTACTTTTTTTTGCCTAAAATTTTTGTTTCCCTGAAAAACTGTCAATTTTATCTGCTGTGAAGTGTGTCAAAGTATAAGCGCTACAATTAGAGTAATTACTCTTTTATTCAAGATATGCATCTGCTAATGTACATCTGAAAAGGAAAAAACAAATTACATCGAGGACAGGAAGATGTCTAAAGTCCAAAAAATAAGCCAAGGTTTGGCAATGAGTTTTCTTGCAGCTTCAGTTTTATCAGGTTGTTCATACGTCGTGAAAAGCGGAGCAAATGTTGCTTTAGGTTTCACGGAAAAGCACGTCGTTCCACCTATTTTGGCAATGCAAGATGCTGAAATGGTTTGTAATACTGGTAGTGCCTTAACTCCTGCAATTATGTCGACTAAAGGTATGGGTGCAGATCCTACTCGTGTCGCTGTCTTAATGTATGCTGCTTCAGGTGTATGTGCGGAAAACCAAGCATTAGAACAGGAGTTACGTTACTTGCGCGCTTCAAAAGCAGGACAGGTTACAGAAGCTCAAGATGCACGTATTGCGCAGAAGCGTTGGGCTGCTATTGCTGCTGAACGCCAATATACCGGCTATAAATTATTCGCTGATCGTTGGGAATCTAAATATAAGTACCATTTAGGTGACTCATGTCCAACTATGCGTAGTGATACTGATCAGACTGTATATCTACTTGGAATGATCAGCGGTCTTCAAGCGGTGACGAATGATATTAACTCAGGTGGTTCTGTCAATGTTCCGAAAGATATCGCTGCTATTGTAGAGCGTGGTATGGTCTGCCTTGATAACCAAAAGTTCTGGGGTGCACCAAATGCAACACGTGCGGTGATCTGGACTTTATTACCAGGGGCTAACGAAGGTAAGCCTGATCCGTATGAGACTTTAAAACAGTCAGTCCAAATTGGTGAACAAAAAGGTGTTCGTTTGTCTCACGCACTCTATGCTGTAGCTGCTCAGGCGAGTGGTGACGATGCAAAAATCCGTGATGCATTAAAAACATATGCAGCATCTCAAGCAGATGATAAACCAGTTAATCCGAACTTTAAGTTAATCGATAGTATGGCTGGTTTAATCGTTCGTGGCATTTCTGACCGTTACTGGACTGAGCATACCGGTGTTCGTACAGGCGATGGTGGTATGTCTCATTTCTGGGATGAGAAAAACGAAGGTTCAGCAGAACTGGATGAGTTATTTGATGGTGGGGCTGCATCAGAAGTTCCAGCTGACTCAACAACTGCACCTGCACAGTAAAAAGATCTGAAGAAACTCACTCCTTGCGTTACTACTTATTTTCGTATTAATCGTAAGGAGTTCAGTTTTAAAAGGAGTGTGCTATGAAAGATCATGTACTCAATAAAAAAGTGCTTTTGGTCGCAGGGTGCATTTCTGTTTCTGCATGTCTGCAGGTATTTCCAGACTATTTTATTTATTGGCGCGAAAGCTTACTTGGTGAGTTTTGGCGTTTGTGGACAGCACACTGGGTACATGTCGGCTGGATTCATTTTTTATTAAATATGATGGCATTTGCATGTTTGCCCTTCATATTTCCGCATACCAAAGTGTGGCATATTTTAAGTCTTCTTTTTCTTCTGCCGCCTTTTATTAGTTTGGTTTTCTATTTTTATTTGCCTTATATCGATGCATATGCCGGTCTATCTGGAGTGCTCCATGGGCTGTATACGGCTGTTGCTTTAGTTTATTTGCAATACCGTAAAGAACGGAATTTTGCATTACTGGTTTTAGGTTTAATTATCGCCAAGCTAATTTGGGAAAATACATTTGGTCAAACAGGCACAGCACAGCTGATTGGAAGTCCTGTTTTAACTGAAGCTCATTTATATGGGGCGATAGGCGGTGCAATCTTTGGAGGATGCTATTGGCTAATACAAAGATTCAAATAGAAAGATTGACAATACAAACTGTTAAAAAAGAGATTTTAGTCATTCTTTATTGATAAAGTTTGATGCAAATTTGATCGTTGAATAAAGGGATTGGTAGAAGGGGAATGGACGATACCCCTGACCAAGGAAATTGCATGACTCAAAGCCTTTGTTATGAGGGATTTGAGAGAACAAAATTGGAATATTTATGCAAGAATATCAAGAAAAAAGATCTGGATTAGGTCTGCTGGGTTATGTATGGAACGAATGGATCTCAACATTCGTGATCCTCATTTTGTTATTAATGACGCTCATAATTGGTACCGGGGAAATGATCCACGGACAATTATTACGTATCGGGGAACGCCTTTATGGTGACCCTGCTTCAGGCATGCAATATTCGTTTTTGCGTGCTGAGCCTGAAAAGCCATCTTGTGATCGACACCCAAATATTGATGCTCAAGTAAAAGAGCAAATGAAAGCGAATGCATCTGATGATTTCGCAAGCTTCTTTGGTGCAGCTTCAGAAAGTGATGTCCGTGCATCCTTACTAGCAGCACAGCAGCAATGTGAAGATAAATATTTGGCTTATGATAAAACCATTAAATATATTGAAGCACATCCAGGCGTACGTACATACCGTACGATTGAAACGGGTTTCTTTGGTATATTTAAATTTGGTACAGAAAATCGCGCAATTTTGCTGGTCTTTATGGTTTTGATTTCAGCGATTACTGCATCGTTAAAGTTTCACCATATTGGTTTACGTAACCCTGCAACAAAGCTGGACTACAAAGTGTATGCCTTCTTTATGTTGCTTGGTAATGCCTTGCTCAGTTCTTCAGTAATTAGCCAGTACCGTTCTGTGATTAATTCAGGGGTTTCTCCAACTCATGAAACAATCATTATTTATTGGTTATGGATGATCTTGTTTGTCATTCTGACCTTAATTAGCCTTTATCAGCTATTTGTTTCCCCTGCGCCAAAACGTGAGGGTGGCAATATTGGCTTAGCTTTATTATGTGTACCTTTGTATGCGTATATGGCTGTGATTACAGGTGTAGCTTTTACATTCTTTATGGACTATCCAATGGGCCAAGGGATTTACCTAGGTCAGTTGGTAGAATTCTCGGGTATTTTCTTAAACCTTGCCTTATTTATTTGGGCGGGTATGTTACTCACGCAAACACGTGTTATGGATTTATTCCTAAACGTACTTCGTCCATGGAATCTGGCACCAGAAACTTTAACTTGGTTAATTTTAATCGCTGCTGCTGTGCCGACTGCTTATACGGGTGCTTCTGGAATTTTCGTTATCGCAGCCGGTGCGATTATTTATAAGGAAGTTTGGAATGCAGGTGCTCGCCGTCAGTATGCACTTGCTGTATCTGCAATGTCAGGTTCATTAGGTGTTGTGGTACGTCCATGTCTATTGGTAGTTTTAATTGCCATGCTAGACAGTCGCCATGTTACATCTGATGAGTTATTTGGTCATGGTATTTATGTCTTCTGGTTAACTGCATTTATTTTCTTAGGTGTATCTCTTTTCTTGGCAGAAGAGAAGTTTCGCGTGAACTCGCCGAAAGTAGCACTTCCAGGCATGGCACGAGCTTTCGTACCTGTTATTCCATATATCTTAATTACAGTAGTTGTTCTTGCATTTTATAAATATGCATTAGATACAGGAATGAACGAATTTACTGCACCAGTAATTCTGCCACTCGTGCTGATTGCAATGATCTTGTACGATAAAATGGTTATGCCTAAAGAGGCACCAGCTTTAAATATTCATGAAGCAATTGTTCGTGAACATGAGAAAAAATCTCCATTTTTACAGTCACACGATCCGCATAGTTCACAGTTCCGTCTAGGTTTTGGTGGAGCATTACGTTTTGCCACATCAGAAACAGTTGGACATATTGGTGCACTTATTATTTTGATGGCATTGTCAGCAAGTGTGGGTGGTTTAATCGAGCGTACCGAAATTGTTGAAATGTTGCCGACTCACTTAGGTAATATTTATATTTCGCTCGCATTTATTGCATTACTACTTGCCATTATTGGTATGTGTACCGATCCATTTGGTGCGGTAATTTTAGTAGCAGCAACAATTGCACCTGTAGCCTACGAAAATGGTATTCATCCAATTCACTTCTGGATGATTGTATTGGTTGCATTCGAATTTGGTTATGTAACACCACCAGTTGCCTTGAACCATCTATTAACGCGGTTATCCGTTGGTGATGATGAGGTGAATGCTGCCGATGCAGAAGCGAAAGAGAAGTACACAAGTTTCTATTACCGTTATGAACGTTGGTTATTACCAATTATTGTTTTGTTCTCATCATTGGTATTAGTTACTTATGCTCCATTAGTACTCAAACTATTTGGTTGGTACCAATAATCTAAATATGTAAGCTCAATAAAAACACTCTCTTTAAGGAGGGTGTTTTTTTATGTGGTAGTTATTTTGATATAAAAATTCTTAATAAATAAAAAGCTAGTTCAGAGTGAACTAGCTTTTTGCATCATAATGAGATTTAAATAAATACTATTGTTGTTTAACCTGAGCTTCAAGGAGTTTTACTTGCTCTTCTTTTAACTTAATGAGTTGGTCTGCATCGGCATGCTGGGCTTTTAGTGTTACTTCCTGATCTTGCAGCTGCTGATGAATGTCATTAAGTTTAGAAACTTCTTCTTTTGCTAAAGACTCTTGCGCAGGGACAGGCTGTTTGAGCACATCTTCATTTATAAGTTGCTGCGAATTAGCAGTGTGTGTTTGAGCTACAGGCTCCGAACTTGCAGATGGTTGTGTCGTTTTTTGAGGTACAGGTGTCGAGGCTGGTTGAGGATCAACCATTGGCGCTGACGATTCAGTTTTTTTGAAAAACCATTGTGCTGCGAAAAAAAGCACTACGAGAATGCTTAAGCCCCCAATTAAAATCCACAATAATTTTGAGTTTTGTTTTCTTTGTAGTGGCATGTCTAAGACCTTTAGTCAGAACGACGAGGCTTGAACTGTATTACTCCAACTTCATCAGGTATAGCAGGCGTTTCGGGCTCATCAACATGAGTCGGTCGATTTTCGCTATATCCGCATTCGATACATTCAATCCATTCGTCTTCAGCGGTGGTTAGCATGACAATCCGATCTATGGCTTCACATTTTGGACATTTAGCTCCAGCAATGAAACGTTTTTTCATCTTTATCACCCTAACCACACGATCAATTTAGGCCCATAGTTTAAGCGGTTTTATTGTCATTCGTCCAACCTTGATGACGTAACAATGCATCAATTTTTGGCTCACGACCGCGGAAATTCACAAATGCTTCAAGAGCAGTGTCTTTTCCACCTACAGCTAAAATTGCTTGGCGGAATTCTTTACCTGTTTGAGTATTGAAAATACCTTCATTTTCGAAACGGTCAAATGCGTCACTTGCTAAAACTTCCGCCCATTTGTAAGAGTAGTAACCCGCTGCGTAGCCGCCTGCAAAAATATGACTAAAGCTATGTTGGAAACGGTTGTATTCAACAGTTGGTACCACTGCATATTGTTTACGAATTTCATCTAAAGTCTGTTGAATTTGCTCACTATTTAATGCTGGTGTTTTGGTATGAATGGTTAAATCAAACAATGCAAATTCAAGCTGACGTAAAGTTTGCATACCAGACTGGAAGAAACGTGCATTTAATAAAGCATCAAGTAACTCTTGAGGTAAGGTCTGCTTGCTCTCAATATGCTCACTTAAAACATCCAGACTTTCTTTATCCCATGACCAAAACTCCATAAACTGACTTGGTAACTCGACTGCATCCCAAGCAACGCCGTGAGTACCTGCAACCGAAATATTATCTACTTCAGTGAGCATATGGTGTAAGCCATGGCCAAATTCGTGGAATAAGGTGATGACTTCATCATGAGTTAATAAGGCAGGCTGGTTACCTACAGGTGGTGTGAAGTTACACACCATATAGCAAATTGGTTTTTGTAAACCATGAACAGTTTGCATACGTGAGCGGAAGCCACTCATCCATGCACCGCCGCGTTTACCTGTACGTGCATATAAATCAAAGTAGAACCCACCAATCACTTGGCCTTGGTCTTCTAACTCAAAATAACGTGCATCTGGATGCCAAACTGGAGCTTCACGTTCAACAATATTAATACCGTATAGGCGCTGCACAATCTGGAATAAACCCTGAATGACTTTCGGAGCAGGGAAATAAGGCTTTAATGCTTCTTGTGACAAATTGAACTGTTGTTGTTTAAGCTTTTCAGAATAGTAAGTGGTATCCCAAGGTTTGAGTTCATCAATCCCATCTTGTTTGGCAATGGCTTGTAGCTCAGCAACTTCTTGGAGAGCAGGGGTACGTGCATGCTCAGCTAAGTCGGCTAAAAAGTCATGAACAGTTTTAACATCTGGAGCCATTTTGCTAGCAAGAGAATATTCAGCGTAGTTATTGAAACCAAGAAGTTTTGCCATCTCTTGGCGAAGGCTCAAGATTTCTTCCATAATCTTGCTGTTATCAAATTCTGTTTGTTCAGATTGATCTGATGCACGAGTGACATAAGCTTTATAAAGCTCTTCTCGCAAAGCACGATCATCTGCGTAGGTCATAATGGCAAAATAAGCTGGGAAATCTAAAGTTGCTACTGCTTGATCAAGCTCACGCTGTTTGCCGTACTGTTTTAATAACTCAACATTACTTTCTGGAAGACCTTTTAATTGATCTTCTGTCAGTGGTTTAAAATAAGCCTGTGTCGCATCAAGTACATGGTTTGAGAAGTCCGAAGAAAGCTGTGAAAGACGTGCAGAAATTTCTGCGTAGCGTTTTTTCTCTTCACCTTCTAAAGCAACGCCAGAAAGTTTAAAGTCACGTAATGCAAGGCGGATCGCACTTTGTTTTGCGGGGCTTAACGTTGAATAGCTCTGACCATCATGAATGTGTTGATAAGTCTGGTACAGCGCCGTATGTTGGCCAAGCTGAGTGTAATATTCACTTAAAGCAGGTAAGAGCGACTGGTAGACCTCTCTAGTTTCAGCATTACTCATCACAGCATTTAAATGTGACAACACTCCCCATGATTCACTGAGGTTATTTTCAAGTGCATCAATTTGTTCAAGCACGGCAAGTTGCTGATCTGTCTCGGATGGTGCAGCCGTAAGGGTATTTAAGAACTCTTGTCCTGCTTGAATCGCTTGTTGAATATCTTGTTTTAAATTATCTAATGTAATTTGGTCAAAGTGGGGAGTAGGTAGAGTCGCTTGCTGTAAAGTCATTGCTAATAGCCACATTATTTTTTAAACATAGTATTAGATGTAGGTATTGTTAGGCAGGAAATCAAGCTTAATTTGAAAATAAACGTTTTAAAAGTATTAAGCCCCCATGCTTGGGAGCTTAATAAAAGGGATTAGAAACACCTATGAATTAGTCAGCCTTAGACTTGGCATTCGACTTTTTCTTTTTGGGTTTCGCTTTTTTCTTTACTTTTTCTGGCTTGGCTTCTGCTTTCGTTGAGGTTTTTTTGCCAGACTTTTTACTATATGAACTAGGTTTACCTTTTTCCTTCTTTTTACGGACAGGTTTTTCACCATCATTCGAAGGAGTAGATGGTTTGCCAAAAACTTCTTCAGTTGCTTGTGCCGCTGTTCTGGTTGTGCGTGGGGCACGACTGCGAACTACTCGTCCAGCATGTGTCACTTGCTGAATAAGTTGGAAATCGATCTTACGTTCTTCTAGATTTACACCAGCAACCTGAATTTTAACTTCATCGCCTAAACCGAAAACCTGACCACGATTTTGTCCAATAAGGTTTTGACTTGCTTGATCATAAATAAAGAAATCATCGCCGAGCTGGCTAATATGAATCATGCCATCAACATAAAGGTCTTTAAGAGTAACGAATAGACCAAATTCAGTGACAGCACTCACAATACCAATGAACTCATCACCTAAGTGCTGTTGCATATAGTGACACTTCAACCAAGTCGTTACACTACGAGATCCTTCATCAGCACGGCGCTCGGTTTGAGAGAAATGTTCACCAGCATCATCTAAAGCCGCACCAGAGAGCGGATAAGGCTTTTGTTTCAAATGAGCTTTAATAGCACGATGTAACAATAAATCTGGGTAGCGGCGAATTGGTGAAGTGAAGTGTGTATAAGCTTCATAAGCTAAACCATAGTGACCGGCATTTTTTGCACCATAGTAAGCTTGCATCATTGAGCGTAATAACACTGCATGAATGCTTGGCGCATCAATGCGGTCTTTAGTTGCCTCAATAACTTTTTGATAATCTGCTTGAGTTGGTTGGTCGGGGAACGGTAAGCCAAGAAGTTTTACAAAGTCTTTTACTTTCTGAATACGTGAGAACTCAGGCGCTTCGTGTACGCGATATAACATTGGAATATCATGTTCTAATGCATATTCAGCCGCAGCAACGTTAGCAAGCAACATACATTCTTCAATCAGCTTATGTGCTTCATTACGTGTACGTGGCAAAATTTCTTTAATTCCGCCCAGCTCATCAAAAGTCATGTACGTTTCAATGGTTTCAAACTCCATTGCATGACGATCAGCACGTAAATTTTTCAAAATCTGATAAAGCTGGAAAAGCGTATTTAGCGATTTGTGAATATCACGATCTTTTGGAATTGCGTCAGTTGCACCGTCAAAGTATTGCGCTACCTGTGTATAGGTCAAACGCGCTTTTGAATGCATTACCGATGGATAAAACTCATAACCAGTTACGCGGCCCGTACGTGAGAGCTTCAAGTCACAGACCATACATAAACGATCTACGTGTGGGTTAAGTGAGCACAATCCATTTGATAATGCTTCTGGTAGCATTGGTAAAACAAAATGAGGGAAGTAAACTGAAGTACCACGTTCTTCTGCTTCTTCATTTAGTGCCGAGCCTAGGCGTACATAGTGGCTTACATCAGCAATTGCTACAACAACGCGATAACCGCCACCAGGACGTTTTTCTGCATACACAGCATCATCGAAATCTCGAGCATCTTCACCATCGATTGTGACGAGTGCTAAATCTCTTAAATCAACTCGACCTTCACGGTCTTGTGCAGAAGGTTCCTTAAAACTTTCTGCTTCTTTTATAACTTCATCTGGGAATTCATAAGGCAAGCCAAACTCAAGAATGGTTTGTGGGATAATAATTTCTGTATCAGCTTTATCGGCCATAGATTGAATAATATGCGCCGTAGCAAACTCTTCGCGGGTTGGATAGGTATCGATAGCAACACGAAGCATATCGCCAACATTTGCTTTGGCATGTGCAACTAATTCTTTTTCTAATGGGATAGGTTGATGCTGATTTGGATTATTGGGTTGAATAAAGTATTCACCCTCGTGTATCGACAATTTACCAATTAACTGTTTTACACGGTGTTGGAGAACCTCGGTAATGAAACCCCACGGTTTACCTTTTCGGTCTACTGAGGTCTGCCGAACTCGGACGCGATCGCCGTTAAAGACTAAACGTAACTCGCGCTCAGGAAGCAAAAGATCATCTTGGCCATCAATATGTGCAGTGCCTAAACCTTTACTATTAATATAGACAGTGGCTTCATAGGTTGGTTGGTCTGCCACTAACTGAAACTTGAACCCTTCTTTCATGATTTGGCCATCACGAACCATTGCACTTAAGCGATGGCTTAAAGCTTCGATACTTTTTTGGTCTTGAATATGAAAATGGTCAACAAGTTCTGCATGAGATTGCGGCGTTTGCAATTGTTCCAACGTATCTAATATTAGAGTACGGCTTGGAATAGGATTGTCATAACGTTCAGCTTCAGCTTTCGCTTCGGGATCAGCCCAGTTTTTTGTCATGTCTTTTGGTTTCACGCTTGGCAGATAAGTTTAGCATAAGTCATGCAGACCCGAACTGCACGTTTAGGTTTGCAATAATGTGTTATGCGCTACTGTATTTTAATGAAGAAATAATATCTATCTTAACAAGCGTTTGATCGAAAAAGACGAAAATAATAAGGAAATTGCTTAAAAAATAATTCATTGAACGAAAAAATAAGAAAATTTCAGTATGATGACTTGAACAATAAGGTTTTAGTTTGTATTATGGCGGCTCGTTCCGGTGAGGTGGATGAGTGGCTGAAATCACTTCCCTGCTAAGGAAGCATACCTATTACTGGTATCGAGGGTTCGAATCCCTCTCTCACCGCCATTTACTTAATGCGCTCATAGCTCAGCTGGATAGAGCACTTGGCTACGAACTAAGGGGTCGGGAGTTCGAATCTCTCTGAGCGCACCAAGTAAAACAGAACGAATCGCTGAAAAGCACACAAGTTACGCGCTCATAGCTCAGCTGGATAGAGCACTTGGCTACGAACTAAGGGGTCGGGAGTTCGAATCTCTCTGAGCGCACCAAGTAAAACAGAACGAATCGCTGAAAAGCACACAAGTTACGCGCTCATAGCTCAGCTGGATAGAGCACTTGGCTACGAACTAAGGGGTCGGGAGTTCGAATCTCTCTGAGCGCACCACTTGAAGAATTAACCGCTATATAGCGGTTTTTTTGTGCCTATTTTATATGGATTCTAATAAAAAAGCTGGTGCACATGGCGACCAGCTTTAAAAAGTTCTAAATTCAAAAAAACTATTATCCGAATGTTTTAAAACGACTTTCATCATCAATAAAGGTTTTTTCACCAGCTTTAGCTTCAATAGAACCAAAAACTAACTGAGCTCTTAGCTTCCATTCAGATGGAATATTAAATAAAACATTAATTTTTTCATCAATAATTGGGTTGTAGTGTTGCAATGAAGCGCCAATACCTTGTTCGGTTAAAATGTTCCAGACCGCAAATTGTGCGATTGCTGTTGAATGCTCTGACCAGATCGGGAAATTATCAGCATAAGCTGCAAACTGTTCTTGTAAACCTTTAACCACGTTCTGATCTTCATAAAACAAAACTGTGCCTGCACCAGCAGCAAAACTTTGAATTTTTTGTTCTGTTCCAGATACAGCTTCAGCTGGAACAATACTTTTTAAAACTTCAAGAACTGTATTCCAGAATTTATGATGTGATTGTCCAAATAAAATGACAGCGCGAGATGATTGAGAGTTAAAAGCAGAAGGGCTGTGTCTGATTGCTTCTTGAATTAACTTTTCAATTTCATCATTTGATTGATTTAAGTTATTTCCAATTGCATAAATAGAGCGGCGGTTCTTAATGAGTTCTATAAAAGAAGTTTCATTTGAAGATTCTAGCTCTTGAGCGGCTTTTAAAGCCACATCTTCTTGAGCTGTCGTTTTTTGATTTAAGCCAAATAGTTTTGCAAAGAAAGACATGACGTATTCCACTAAAGAGACAATAGAAGTATTTTATAAATTTAAAGATATGGAATAAGCCTTAAAAATATGAATCTACGTTCTATATATGAAACGAGTAAGCAGCTTGTATGAGTGAAGGCTTTATAGTTCGAGCAAAAATAAAAAATCACTTTTGATTCATTTTAAAGCGTAGATGAATATGCTCTAATAGTTTCGATTTATTCAATATTGATACATAGTGATGACCGAGCAAAAAAGCGCTTTATCTTTACGTTATTATTTAAATTTAGAAGAGTCTCAAGATGGGTTTGGCTTGGTGACATTCGGAAAGAAACAATTCACACGTTTTTTAACCCCTGTTATTAGTATTGCAATTGTTATTTGGGGTTTTTATTTAGGCTTATCAGGCGTTGGTCGCTACTATGTTGCTTTGGGTATTTTTTTCCTGATTATGCAAGGTTTAATGCGCTATTGGCTTTTACCTATGATGTTTAAACGTCAATTTGTTCGTTATCAATTTGGTAAGAGCGAGCAGGGGATCGATTTATACCAAGATTACTTTGAGCTTTATGCCGCTGGCCGTAAACAAGTTGTACAGTATGGTGATGTACAGACTTTTGCCAAAGGTAAACTAACTTATATGCTTGAGTTAAAAAATAAAACGGTCATTATTGTACCGAAACGTGCCTTTGCTCAAGCTTCAGATCAAACTATATTTGAAAATACATTCAAGAAGTAAGTTATTGGAATTATTAGCCGCAACAATAAAGGAAGCCTCATGAAAACACGTCCTTCAAAAATCGTTTGTGTGGGCAGAAGTTATGCTGATCATGTAAAAGAGCTGAACAATGCAATGCCGGGACGACCAGTATTGTTTATCAAGCCTCCAAGTAGTTTGATTGGTTTGGATGACGGTATTTCATGGAATCCTGCTTGGGGTAGCTGTCATTTCGAATGTGAGTTTGTTTTACGTATTGATCAGCCACTAAAAGGAGAAACCGATCCGCAAAAAGTACTACAAGCTATTGGTGCAGTGACTTTAGGATTGGATTTAACATTACGTGACTTACAAAATGAAT